>JAIRWN010000040.1 GCA_031268985.1 Holosporales bacterium | reverse complement strand
GCGAGGTCGACAAGGAGCGATTCGGAAAGCGAAGAGGGGTTTTCTGGGTCAGGGCTGCCGACCAAAAGCATTCTTATGCCCTTGCTCTTCAATACCTTGGCAGCCTCGATAAACTCAAGCACTCCTTTATCTTTTATCATTCTTCCAACAAAAGTTGCGGTGAATTTAAGGCCCATCGGCTCAGGTATCGGAGATAGTCCGTCAACGCCAGATCCGCGTATTTTTCTTATTTGGCCGGTATAAGCGCCGAATGCTTTAAAGTCATCTGAATTCTGCACAATAAGGTGTTGGTTTTTGAATCCCAAAACTATTCTAAGACAAAACTTTACCAGAGAGCAAATAAACTTTGATTTGATGCATGGAGAATCTATGAATAACGACCCTGTACCCGTGATTAAATTTATTATGTTTTTAGTTTTACAAAGTCGTGCACATAAGGATCCGTAAATTATAGGCTTGAAAGCAACGTTAAACAGCAAATTCGGGCGTTCTTTACGAAGAATTAGCCAGAATTTGACCATCGCCTTAAATTCGCCAAGAACACGCGTGCTCCCGCGTCGTATTGACAGAGGAACAAATTTGAACCCCAAAGATTTTATGGTTTTTGCCGCGCTTTTCTTTGGATTTTCATGCGCAACAACAACGACGTCAAATCCACAGGATGCAACGGCTTTTGCCATCGGGATACGGTGACTTACAAAGCCAAAATCCTCGGTTACGAAAAACAATGCTTTTCTCATGCGGAAGCAAGACGCTACGAACCCTGCCAAGATATCAGATATGCCCGGCTTGAGCTATCAGAAATTCGTCATCTTGCCGCGAGTCTTATAGGTTTTACGTCTAGGAGGTCTTTGTTGAGAAGACATCTCGGCTTGCGCAATTTTAACTGCGGCTTGCACAGGGATTTTGTGACGCTTGCACTGCTTGTATTTTCTTAAACATATAATTTTGACGATTCTGTTCATAACAAATGCCCGCAATGTACATATCCACTAATGATATGACAATCGGGTAAAAAAAATATTATCGCTTGCGGGATAAGTAAATTTGTCGAAAACTTATGGCGATATAAATCAGGACAACAGTTCCTAGTATAGCAAAAAGCACATATTTCTGGTATTGTCCGAAGAGAGCAATTATGCCTTCTATCGCGTTTGAAAAAACATACCCTGTACACGCTATGACAATCGACCAAACGATCGCGGCAAAGAAGTTGATGAAAAAAAACTTTTTTGAAGGCACTCCAGATGCGCCTATAATCAGCGGAGAAATGTTGCGCACTCCGTATACAAAACGAAAGCTGAAAATAAAGAGACTGTCGTACCGTTTAAGCCACTTGAATACGGTCGACACTTTGGGTTTTACCTTAGGAAAACGATCAAGAATTTTAAGACCGTATATACGACCAACCTGGAACACGCCTTGCTCCATTAAAAACGTTCCAAGAAACGCGTATAATACCACCAACTGAATCGACAGTAACCCTTGATGGGCGAGGAATCCTGCGGTTATAAGAGCGATTTCCCCTTCAATACAGGCGAATAAGAAAACCGCGTAATATCCATACCCAGAAATGATTTGTTCTACGCTCATGACAATGTATTATAGATTTTTGTACAAAAAATGAAAGGTTATATATATAAGAATGTGGCATTGTCCGCGTCAATATTGGCGGCCGAAACGTCCAGGTTTGACCAAGATATACTGGAAGCTATCTCGGCCGGAATAGACAGTCTGCACATAGACGTCATGGATGGTTGTTTTGTCTCATGTACAAGTTTTTCGCCGGATATCGTCACAAAAATTAGGCAGATTGCTTCATTGGATTTACATGTTCATTTGATGGTAGAGGATCCTCGTCAGTATGCGAGTGTTTTGGCCAAAAATGGAGCAAATCTTGTTTCGTTCCACATTGAAGCAATGGTCGATCCGTCGGAGATGATACAACACATAAAAGCTTTAGGGATGAAGGCTGGCCTGGCGATTAATCCTGAAACAAGCATAAACGCGGTAAAAGCCTATTTGCCGCTTGTGGATCAACTTTTGATTATGGGGGTACGCCCCGGTTTTGGAGGGCAATCTTTCATTTCCAAGATGCTGGATAAAATATCTGCCGCTCGCGATATGGCGAAAAAATATGAGATAGACGTCGCTGTAGACGGAGGCGTTTCGCCCTCAACAGCGAAAGAAATCGCCGCCAAAGGAGCTAACGTGTTAATTGCTGGAACGGCTATCTTTGCGGCAAAAGATAAGGCTGCGTCGATTCGCGAGCTTTTAAGCGCTGCTCGGGGTATGGAATGTTGACAAGAATCTTTAAAATACAGCCGATGCTATTGAAATTGGATGCGGCTTATATACGTATGCATTCATTTTTAAAAGCTATTCCGGGTTTTCCGTTTTTTTACAACCGCAAAGCGTTTAAACTGCGAAATCTGTCAAACGGCTCCATTCCGAACTTTTCGCCGTTCGTTTATGATCTTCAATCCATCATCAAGGGCAAACTAGTAACGCTGAGCGGGCGTTTTTTTCCAATATTTCCGATTGAGGCTTTTTGGCGAAAAACCTTGGTTGACCGGGATGTGCTGCAAGAGCTTCATGGTTTCCATTGGCTGTCATTTTTCAATAGAATAGGCGACCATTTTTACATGAAAAAAGCGCGCCTAATCACACAGCAGTGGATAAAAGAAAACAAAGACGCCAGAAGTCCGGCTTGGTCGCCAAAAATCACGGCAACCCGCTTAATAAACTGGGCGCAAAATTATCGCTTTCTGATTTCATCTTTAGGCAATGACGACAGTTCTTCTATACACCGCAGTTTCGCTCGCCAACTTTCATATCTAATTGGCGAAGAAAAATGTCTTTTGGATTCAGACGACTTAATTTGTGTGATTTACGCCATAATACGACTTGTTCCAAAGACGTGTCGAGCAAGGCTTGCAAGCAAGTATATCGCGCATCTTTGTCAAAGCAAAATATTGACAGTCGACCACCTTCGAGAATTGTCGCCAGACAACATTGTTGAAAACCTACAATATCTTTACAACATAAAACTTTTAATGCAGATTTGGGAAGTTAAGAATCTCAGCTGCCTAAACGAAGGTATCTCTTGTTGCAGACAATTACTTAATAATATAATCCACTCAAATGGCGCTCTGGCAACTTTTAACGGAAAAGTTCCGTATCCGAATGAATTTGTAAAGACCTTAGCGTACAGTAAAGCCCCTGTACAGACGTCAGAGGATATCTCTCACGAATCTCGTGTAATAAAAATAACGTCCGAATCTTCGTCTATACTGGTAGATACGGGCAATTTCTCCCTAGTTGCGTCGGAAATATTCTATCCGTTGAGTTTTGAGTACAGCTGCGACCGACAAGTGCTTATATCAGGCGCTGGAGTATGCATGGAAAACAGATCGTTTCGCGGTAAAGATAAAGCATTAAAAAATTCTACCGAGCTCACATTTAAGTCTATGCCTGTTACTCACGAAATGTATGAAGAAAACAAAAACACTTGGTTTGACGGATCAGCTCGATGGCTGTTCATGGATGAAATGTTTGCTATCACGAGGCAAATATACTTATGCCGCAGCGGACAAGAACTGAGGTGTGAAGACAGGGTCTCTCACGCTTACGGATTTGCCACATTTTTACTATTCTCTATTCCGGAAAGTTTGAAAATAACGAAGCTAAAAGAAGTGAATGGGCTGGTAATAGAGGAAACCTCTTCAAAAGATAAAAATCAAAAATGGGCCTGGTATTTTAGCAAAGAAACTAATTTCCAAATGTGCGGCGGTAAAAAATACCCAATAAACGGTATTATGCAGGCAGTGAAACATATTATTGTACCGTGTTCGCGCGATTATGATCATACGGTGTCCCGCTGGTCGCTCAGGCGACTGTAATTTCTCTGAGGTTCATGCTGATGGGATGAGGCTGATGCGAAAGTATTTATTGGTTTCTTTTTTCTTGTTTGTCTGCGGATGTTGCAGGCCTATAGAGCAGGACTATAACCTTGCGCTTAAGGATAAGGCTTTTTTGGAAATCTTGGAAGAACTGGATATCTTGTTGATCGCCCCAAGCAGCGGCATTCCCAAACAAGAGCTTGATACCCTCAAAAGTCTGCTTGGCAACAGAGTAAGATTTCTGCCTGATGAGCATTACGATACTTGCAGGCAAAGCGCGACAAAACTTGATGAAATTATCAAAGCCATAAATTCAGCCAAAATACTTTGGGCTGTTCGTGGAGGATATGGCGCAACTAAGTTAGCAAGTGTTCTGTCAAAGAAATATAAAAGCGCTCAGTTCCCAAAAATAATACTCGTTGGTTACAGCGACATAACAGCGTTGCATATTTTTATGAAGGAAAGGTTGTTTTGTGTCCATGCGCCTATGGCGCGCGAGCTGCTGTTCAAAGAATATGACGTCGCTGGGTTTAAGATGCTCGCGGATGTTTTGTCTGGGCGAATAAAATGCATTAAAATTGACCTAAGACCCCTCAATGAATCCGCAAAAGCAGCATCTGAAATAAGCGGTTTGCTGATCGGCGGAAATTTATCCTTGGTTGAGTCAAGTATTGGCACAGATTGGCAAGCTGAGTGCAAGGGGAAAATTGTATTTTTAGAAGATGTTGGTTGCAATAAAGGTCAGGCTATGCGGACTTTAACGCATCTGCTCGACAGCGGGATTTTGGATAAGGCGAAGACTGTTATTTTCGGTTCTTTTTCAAAAGACGGCAACGCTGAATTTCTTCCCATCTTTAAGGATTTTGCCGACACTTTCGGTCGTCCTGTGTTTTTAACTGACAAGTTTGGACATGGTCATTGCAATTATCCAATTGGATATGGCGTTAACGGATGCGTAAAGCGATACAATGGAACAAGTAACGCTTTCATGCTTTATGTGGATTTCAGTGAAACGCCTATATTCAAGAAAAAGCCCCCATGCAAGAAATCATAACAGTCTCGCAACTAAGCGCCAAGGTCAAACGGCTTGTTGAATCCGGTTTCGGCACATTAAATGTGCGCGGTGAGATCAGCGATCTTAAAAGATATGAATCCGGGCACGCTTATTTCAACCTTAAGGACAGCGAGTCAGTTATAAGCGCTGTATGCTGGCGTGGAACGAAGTGCGCTGAAAAATTAAACAATGGGCTTGACGTAATTTGCGTAGCAACAAAGATTACAACGTATCAAAAGCACTCCAAGTATCAGATTACTGTCAGTGACATGCAGCTGGCTGGGCAGGGGGCTTTGATGAAAATGCTCGAGGAGCTTAAAAAGCGCCTATTAAACGAAGGCATTTTTGATTCCTCGAATAAGAAACCATTGCCATATCTTCCTAGGGTTATTGGCGTTGTTACTTCCCCCAGCGGAGCGGTGATAAGGGACATATATCACAGGATTTTCGCTCGTTTTCCTGTCCGTATTATACTGTGGCCAACGATCGTTCAAGGGGAGGGCGCTGCAGAGCAAATAGTTGCTGCAATAAATGGGTTTAACAAAGACAGCGATGCTTTTCCAAAGCCCAACATAATTATAGTTGCGCGTGGTGGTGGCAGTTTTGAGGATCTTATGCCATTTAATGATGAGGCCGTCGTTCGAGCGGCAGCCGCCAGCAACATTCCATTAATTTCAGCAATCGGACATGAAACAGACAATCCTTTAATCGATTTTGCTGCCGATGTGCGGGCTCCTACTCCTACAGCAGCGGCAGAAATGTCCGTGCCGGTAAAGGACGAACTTATGTCCAAAGTTTTAGACTTGAAAAATCGTCTAAGATCAGGTCTTCAGCGATCCTTAGACGTTAGAGAAAATAATCTGTCAAATTTAATAAAACGATTCCCCGCTTCATGGCAGGTAATTGACTCTGTCGCTCAAAGTCTTAATTATATGTTTAGTACCGTAAACTCCAAGATAGATTCTTTCTTCGACAAGAAAAAATATAAGGTTGATGCGTTTTGGTGCAAAACGCCGGATACTACTCTACGTCAACGTATCGTAAAAGAGCTTCGCCATAGGCTGGAGATTGTTCGTAAAGATGCTTTAGATAAAAAGATCTCCGATTTTATAAGGTGTCGCGATTTGCTGAATAGTTTGTCTTATAAAAAAATATTAGAACGCGGCTTCGCCATAGTTTCTGACGCTGGAGGTAAAATAGTAACCACCATTGAGCAAGCCATGTCGTGCGATAAAATGCGCATTACTTTCAAAGATGGTTCGATTTCTGCAACTAAAATCGGTTGAATTTGAAATTTCACGTATTTGTAATGCCGGGTTATACGTTTCTTTCATCTATAGCTCTATTAATTTTTGAAAAATAAATTGATATTAGTGGGAAAATGTCGCCCAAGCATCGGCCCGATATGCAAATCTTAACAAATATACTGTTAAATAAACGAGAAATGTTTTTGATAAAAAATGCAAAAAATAACATGTGTTGCGCATCATTAATTAAAGAAATGACAGTTGACATGCTCGTCTACGGACTGTAGATTTTACCGAAATTGGGCTGGGAGAATTTTACGTGACAAAAATAGAGTTAGGCAGAAAACACGTCTGTACGTCGTGCGAAAGCAAATTTTACGACTTAAACAGGTCTAGGATAGCGTGTCCGCAATGTAATACTGAAATAGATCTAAAGTATTTTTCCAATAAAAAGCAAAAAGACAAAAAGGTTAAAAAAGCAGAGCTTGTTGAAGAAATAAAGACAGACGATCTTGAGTTGGACGTCATAAGCGAAGACGAAGATACATTTGCTCCGGAAGATGATGTCGAACAAGAAGCGTAGTTTTGCACATCTATAATTTTTTTAGTATAAATTGCCTCATTTTTTGCCTTTGAATATAAGTACGCCGGCGGGTTATTGTCGTCTGGCTTTCAATAATTCTTTAATTGGAATGGCGGTTACGTTGTCGTCGATATGATCGACAGCTTTCAGTTTTGTTGCGGATGCAACTGGATCCCTCAAAACATAGCCGCGTCCCCAAACCGTTTCTATATAATTTTCTCCGTTCAAAGCTTCAGACAGTTTTTTTCTTAGTTTGCATACGAAAACGTCTACAATTTTAAGTTCCGGCTCATCGAGCCCACCATATAAGTGATTCAAGCACATTTCTTTTGTTATGGTTGATCCTTTCCTTAGACACATTAATTCTAGTATAGAGTATTCTTTGCACGTAAGCGGCAAATGTTTGCCGTCTACTTCTGCAATGCGCTCGCCGAGATCAAGCGTCAGTTTTCCAACCGTTATACTTGAATCGGAATGCCCCTTTGACCTACGAATGATTGCTTGAACGCGAGAAACAAGCTCTTTTCTGTCGAATGGCTTGATCAAATAGTCATCCGCGCCGATATTCAGGCACTTGACCCTGTCCGATGTATCCGAAACACCCGACAACACAAGAACAGGAGTGGGTATATTGCTTCCACGCAACCTTTTTATTACCTCAAAGCCGTCTATATCCGGCAATAAAAGATCTAAGACGATTAGATCGTAATCGTACAGCTTTCCTATCTCAAGCCCGTCTTGTCCAAGATCTGTCGTATCGACAATAAACCCTTCTCCTCTTAAAGCGACAGCTATCCCCTTTGCCGCCTGAATATCATCTTCAACTAAAAGTATGCGCATTTCAATAATCCTAAATGTACAATAAATAGTGCTAGGATTAACTGAATTAGTTAAAATTTTATTAAAAAAGATTGTTTTTAAAACCAAAAATACCCCGAAATCGTTAATTATAATAGGCGGCGACATTTTGGACACTTAAACACCGGCCTTTTCCTGAAATTGCACAGATTATGGTGGGTAATGACGGACTCGAACCGCCGACCCTCTCGGTGTAAACGAGATGCTCTACCACTGAGCTAATCACCCAATTAATATAAAGGATTTAAGACAATCCTTGAGTTTTTTCAAGGGCTATTCGTTTGGTGTCGTCATGTGAACTGAAGTTAAATGATCAATAGACTATCTAAATTGGTCGAACGTATGAATATACCGAGATTCAGAATGGCTTGCGTAAATATTTCTGCTTATCCATTGGTAAAATACCATTCTTACAGCGCGCCCTTCTCGCCATTTAACCTTAGCCAACCAATAATAAACTAAAACATCCTGTTCAATACCTTATATCCGCCTTATTTAAAGGGCAATTTTGGCAGATTCATGAATTTTTGTTGGTAGTGGGGGATATTTTTTGAAGTTACGAGGTTTTTGTTTTTAGAGATTGAATCAATCATATGAGCG
>JAIRWN010000005.1 GCA_031268985.1 Holosporales bacterium | reverse complement strand
CCATACCGGGAAGGTAATATAAACCCGACCGGGTTGGCTTGGTTTATAAACGCAATCAACGTTGGCGTCTCCTCGACGCAATCACAAGATCCCCCGCGCTGCTTGCCCTGCAGCGGGGGGGGCTTTGTATGTGATAAATTTATTACGTATTGCAGTATAGAACAAAACACAATTAAATATGAATTTGCGTTTAGAGAGGCTATCATCCATATGTGATTATGCTCGACGAGGCTAGAAGACTGCCCGCAACCTTTTTCTCAGACCTGTATCCCGCTCTGTTGGACGACGGGTATATCTATATCTTCGGCACAGCGCAAGGCAAGAGCAAATTCAAAGAACTCTACGACATGGCTGAGACTCTCACTGGTTGGCAGACGCATTCTCTCAAAGCCTCAGACGCGCCAGAAGTGTTCTCCCCAGCCTTGCTGGCAGAACGCAAAGCCACAATGTCCCCTGACGAATACAGCCAGGAGTATGAAAATGACTGGACTGCCAATGTTATTGCTGAGTCTGTATATAACTATGCCCTGCGTACCAAAACCATTGCCAACAACATGATATCCAACGACTTCTCACATGACTCCGAATACCCCGTATGGACAGCTTGGGATATAGGAGGCGACGGTACGGCAATAGGCTTCTTTCAAGTACGCGGAACCCAAATCACTTTCATCGATTACTACGAGAACTCAAAGATATTCGACATGGGATTCTATGCCAGTGAAGTGCTTAATCTTCTTTTTTAACGGGAATGGGACTCAAATGCTTCGAAGCCCCAAAACTATCAGAAGAGGCAGGCATAGCAGACGCTATAACCATGCTCGGTAATTGTAGGTTCAATAAGACCAAGTCTTAGACCACCTGCACCAATTCTCTTATTCCAAAGATAAATACGGCCTCAAAACTAAACATACCATCCATGACCAACACTCTCACGCCGCAGACATGTTCCGCTACACCGCAGTCTCAAGACACATATGGTCTAAACCTAAAGAACTTAAATTCATCACCCCTCAAGCATATAACCCCTTAGGAAACTACTGGCGGGGAAGATAAACTTGAAGGGGGGGGGCATATTCTCATTTAAACGACCGTACGTTGATGTAACCCACCTTAAAAGACTTAACACCAAAAATAATTACCCCTACATACGCCCTTTAAAATAGAGAATCTATATATCCCCACGCTCTAAACCGGCAGATTAATGCTACACACATCCCCTAAATAATATAAGTATATAAAATTACAGACAAATTATGCCATTTTAGTTTTTGGAGAGTAACCGTCGGAGCCCAGCGTCAATATGCCCTTTTTATGCAAGGCCTTCTTCACTGTTTTTTCGCCATAGCCCTTACATGCCTCTTCTTTGAAGATTCTTAAAAAAATGTAGTAAGTTCTAGTCTCATTATCAGTTTTATGGACATATCCATATAACTTGTTAGGCGAATAATTAGTCATGCTAGCCTCAAGCTTACCTGAATTGTCAGCCTTCTTAGCCACATTCAAAAAACTGCTCTGACACTGACCAAGCCAACCCATAATATGCTGGATTATTTCTTCCTCATCGACATTCCTCTTCCCACCCCTGTCCTTCAGCCAACGCTCAAAGACAAAGCCTATCGCCTCCTCAACATTCAGTTTGGTGGGGAAAAGGCCAAAGCTAACGGCTAGGTCTCCTGCTGTTGCGTACAAAGTGAATACGTCAACTACTCGCAAAACCTCTCCATCAGCTGCAGATAAACAGAATTTGTTGATGAGCTTTTCTTTGGCTTGCCGGTATAGACTATTCAATCTATCTACAAGGCCATCTTGCTCAATCAACCAATTCACAAACCTTTCTGATACAATCCCGTAATACTTAGAAGCCTGTTCTTTCAAATGGTTCGATAATTCAGCTCCTGAATTTAATCCATGAAGATTGTTGTATATGCCACATTCGTCTGAGACTATCGCGTCTATGTCGATAAACCTTACCTTATGCCCTCCTTTGGCCTTAAGACCTGCTTCATTCAGCTTATCTTCCAAACTGACCTCGCCGCTGCTCAGTACCGATAAACTCCAGCTCTTGATTCTCTTCAGGGATGAATTGGCATTGCACCGCCCTTTGCCTCTCTGGTTTCCCAACATATAGGCAATCTCTCCAACTTTCTTGGAGTCTGCTTGGCCAAGGTCGTCTAAAATCAGTAGGCCGTCGTTATGCGCCTCCGCTATGCTCTCAAGAGAATTGTCAGTAGCCCTCCATTGCTTGACATACTTCTGACCTCCCCACAAAGACGCCGCTACTTTAAGAGCCGTCGTCTTGCCTAAAGAAGTTTTACCAATCAAATTAACAACTGTCGTCCCTATCTGCGGAAAGAGCCTCAGCAATAGCCCTGATAACCCAATACACAAAGATAACGTCAGAATATGATTGCCGATACAATACTTGGCTACATGCTCCTGCCAGTCTTCCAGAGTGCCTTCTTGGTCATAGCCCCAGCCTTGCGCAGTCTTCGGCAGCTCATACTGTTCATCGTTATCAGAACGTATAACCTTAAACGATGGACATATATATTCGCAGCCATTAATCCAACCTGTCTTGTCAATCTTCCTAATCCTCCTGTCGGGAATTGCAGACTGCAAATAGTTTAAAACATGCCGTTGGTATTTAGCGGGAATATAAAAGCCTCTGTTCCTTAAAGCTTTTAAGATTTCTTTGTTATCAAAAGGAACCGAGCAGTCCACATCAATACTCTGAATGTTACCGTCCAAGTCCTTGAACTCTATTCGCATGCGCCACTCGTCACTCTCGAGCGTTCTGCTTAAACCCACAACTTTTATGTAATCCTCGCTGATGCAAACGGCCTCTTTGCCGTTCTCGCCTGCCTTCCACAGCGAACCGTCCGCTTTGCGGAAAAAGCCGTTTGCGTCAGACGCAAGCACGCAGGCTTCGCATACCTCAACGCCAGGCCCCTCCAACTCCTGCCCGACGACAACGTCATTGGCAGGCTCATCAGGAACATCGCTAGACTGTTGGAACCTCTCCGCAGAGGTGATAGAACCACAACTGGTTTCAGTATAGGCCCCCACCTTCCTAGCGGGGGCGCTTTTTATATCTTCTTCAAACATTTTCTCAAATCCTCCAAACCATAAATATTCCCATAATCATTAAAGTCTGTGGGACGACCATCAGACTGGACTGACGTTGTAAAGCCTGTCAACCTCCTAAACCTATCAATCCCAACGTCTTCAAACTTTGGATACATGTACTTAAGCCCAGTAGCCTTGGCTGCCTTTAGGCCCGTCTCATCATTATCAGCACATATGATTATCTCTTTGGCCGGATATTTCATTCTCAGTGCATACGCCACAGCAGCCATGTTTCCACTGCTGAAGCACACCACAGTCTGCTCGCCTGTAGCCATGTGAATTGAAGCTGCTGTCGCATACCCTTCGCACAATAGAATGCGCTCAGAATCGCACCCAAAAAGATAAAAACAGCCTTTCGTTTTACAGCCAGGTTGAAACCTTTTTTTGCAATCAGAAGTACCAAAGTCATAGTAAATGTACTGGATGCTTGAGAGCCTGCCGTCTGTTTCGTACAGCGGGACTATTAAGTTATTGCCTTGAACCCTAAGACCGAATGAGTCTACCCCCTTAGATCTCAAATATGGATGACTCTGACCAGATATGGGCACACTATCGTTCCATATACACAACGCTTCTTCCGCTGCTGCTTCTTCGCGTTTGTTTTTTTCTCTAACAGCCTTTATCTGTCGTCTATATTTTTCCCAATCTTTGCTATTAGCCTCGCATCTAGGAAATACGCACTCGCTTATACCGTTAACATAATCGCCAAACACATAGCCGGCTCCTACGGCTTTAGCCCAATATCTGCTGTTCTTGCCCCAACGACTAAATCTACCTTCCGCGATATCTTGGCTTGGATGTGGAATACCAACACCGTCCAACGCTTCTTTAAAACTAACCATTCGCCACCTCAGCTCCTAAAGTGACGGCAGCCTTTTTCTCCTTAGCTAAAAAAGCATTTGACGTGATGGTTATCGGCGCGTTGCTATATTTGAGATGTCTGCTCTCTAACCATGGTGCTACATTTGCAGTCGGATAACTAACTGACCTGTGCCCAGTCCTAATCTTGCCAGGCACTCCAATGCCATGCGCATCCAAGTTTCTGAGCGTGTTGGGACTCATGCCAAGAAGAGCGGCTAAGTCCTTGCGAGATATCAGTTCTGATTTAACCCCGCTTAAAATCTTTTCAAAATCCATTATCAAACCTCTATAAAAATCTCAAAGCCACACGATGTAGCTTCGATCAGAGGGATTAATAATTGAGCTGTTCCCCAGTGTCACGTAAACAGAAAACGATTTTTCGTAATTACGTCGTCTTACTATTATTTTACGCTCTGGTAAGTCAGGATGGACAAGGCTTACAGAAGATTTAGAACCCTATGCGGCGTAAAGCGATAGATTAACAAAAGTTACTTCTTAGATTGAAGTTCTCTAATACTCTTCGCAATCTTATCAAATGAGGAGCTGGATATGTCTTTGGAGGCTTCTTCACGGTTTTTTTGATAAAAAGTTTCCAACATTCTGCTCAATGCACTAAAATTGTTTTTATAAAATTTTGGAAACTGCTCCTTGCAAAATACTCTAATGATCTCTAATGCAACTTTGTTTGGTTTTTCCGCTTCCAAATCTTGAATCTTCTTTTCCAATAATTTTATTTTGTTTTCGTGCCCAGAGCCGTCTTTCTCTCTCAACCAACTTGGAATAAATTCATAGAACTCCGGATATTTTTCTTCAACCTCACAAATCAAACACATCGCCGTTACCTCACTGGCCTTCTTATCTTTCGCATCCCTTACGGCGTCTGTGTCATTCAGCATCTCTTTAATCTGTTCAATAGCTTTTAGCAAACTATGAGGCGTCCATTGGCCAGATGTTTTTGATATATCGTTCTTCTGCCGTTTAGCATCCACACAGTATGTACGGTAACGTGTCATCAATCGGAAGATTACGCTTGAATCTATACTCATAAGGATATGACTTAGCTAAGACGTTGATTGCTACCTTGCAACTCTTTAACAGATCTTTACTTAACTGAAAGAAAACACCCTGGTTGCTAACCTTACCATCGATCTGGTTGCTAACCTTGCCATCGATAAAGTGAATAATAGCCTTATAAAAGCCAATCAAACCAACATCCCAATAACTATCTATATCGGATATGATGTCAGCAATATTAGCTTGGCAGTCTTTGAGTATTTCTTGATATTTATTGGTCTTCGCCGCCCATGCCTCCTTATGTGCGTTGAGATACTCATCTACAGTGTTGAACTCAGGATTAAAGATAGGTCTGACTTTGCACTTAAGTCTCTCTAATGCATTGACCTCTCTGTTTTCAACTCTGTTTTCAACAACCATCTCCGCAAGCTCATATAGATGAAGCTGATTCTTAATCGCATCAAATTTCTTGAATACTTCCTCAAGAATGCTTAGTTCCAGCGATTTATCTTCATCTAGCGCACGCGGTCTCCCATTAAATACTTCAGGGGTATTTGATGCCGGCTCTTGTAAAAATTCATCCCTGTCCACAGACATATCTAAACTCCATCTACACAAAACATGGGGGAAATGTGGGGTAGGTTATTAACTCCACGAAAAGCTAAGAAAACCTAAATCACATGAAACGCTAGTGGTTACCTTGGTAGCGGAGGAGGGATTTGAACCCCCGACACGCGGATTATGATTCCGCTGCTCTAACCAACTGAGCTACTCCGCCGTTATAGAAACTTAAAACGCGATATGCAACAACTGATACGCAAAAGCCTGATGGACTGGGGCATTTAACGCCAGAAGTTTCAAGTTGTTTTACTACTAAATATGATGTTTAGTAAAGGTGAAACACGTTTCCGCAAGATTATGAGCGAGCTTCCGTTTGTACATTTGCGTACTCATTCGGCCTATTCGCTGTCAAAAGGCGCTTTAAAAGTACGCGAGTTAGTTGGTTTATGCGTTAAAAATCGTATGCCGGCTATTGCGATTACGGACTTGGGAAACCTTTTCGGGGCGTTAGAGTTTTCTCTTGAATGCGCGGGAAAAGGTATTCAGCCAATTATCGGTTGCGCGCTGAATATGCAAGGCTTTATTGGAAAGAAACATTTTACGCAAACTTCCGGCGAACAGTATCAGCTTATTTTGCTGGTTCAAAACGATGCCGGCTATAAAAACCTGATAAAGTTGGTAAGCGACTACTACCTTCGATCGTCTGATCCCATTGAACCTGAACTCACTTTAAATCAGCTTAAAGATCATACCGACGGATTAATAGCGCTTAGCAGTGGCAAACATGGAGAAATAGGACAATTATTAGTCCTAAACCAGAAGGATGGCGCCGTATCTTGCGTCAATGCATTAAACAGCCTGTTTCCGGGACGCTTCTATATGGAAATATCGCGCCATAGCGACTACATAGAGCAGAGAATAGAAGAAGATTTAATAAATATAGCCTTGGATAAAGGGCTCCCCATTGTTGCCACAAATGATGTGTTTTTCGGTTCGCCTGATACGTATGAAGCGCACGACGTCCTTATGTGCATTGGTCAAGGTGTGACATTATCCGAGCCGCAACGTATCACATCTTCGCCTGAATATTATTTTAAGTCAGAAGCGGAAATGCGCGATCTTTTTAAAGATCTTCCTGAGGCGATTAATAATACGGCGGTAATAGCGCAACGATGCGCGTTTATAATCGAGAAGAAAAAGCCGATTTTGCCGGTTTGTCCCGTATCTGAAGGGCGAACAGAAGAAGACGAGTTGCGATACAGATCTGAGATCGGGCTTGAAAAACGTTTGGCTTCGGTAAAAGGGCTTTACGGTATAACGGATGAGGAATTTGAGAACTTTTCAAAAAAATATTACAGCAGGATTGAGTATGAAATAAAGATTCTAATCCAAATGGGATTTTGTGGATATTTTTTGATTGTCGCTGACTTCGTGCAATGGGCGAAGTCGAAGAAAATTCCTGTTGGCCCGGGAAGAGGTTCTGGCGCCGGATCGGTGGTCGCCTGGGCTCTTACAATTACAAACGTAGACCCAATAAGGTTTTCTTTGCTATTTGAGCGTTTTCTTAATCCGGAGCGTGTTTCTATGCCGGATTTCGATATAGATTTCTGCCAAAAACACAGAGATGAAGTAATTGAATATGTGCGGAGCAAGTACGGCTACGATAAGGTAGCTCAAATTATCACTTTTGGTAAATTGCAGGCACGGGCCGTTTTACGTGACGTTGGTCGTGTTCTGCAGATCCCGTACGGTTACGTAGATAAAATCTGCAAGCTAGTGCCGAATAATCCGGCGCTGAACATAACGATTGAGCAGGCAATTGAGATGGACCCCGCTCTTAAAAAATACATAGAAGACGACCCAAAAATTAAACAGCTTATAGATATTTCGGTTCAGCTTGAAGGACTGTACAGACATGCCTCGACTCACGCAGCCGGCGTGGTTATAGGACGAGAGCCGCTTGAAGAAATAGTTGCGCTCTACCGTGATCCAAAATCAGAAATCCCGGTTACTCAATTCAATATGAAATACATTGAAAGTACCGGATTGGTGAAATTTGATTTTCTGGGGTTGAAGACTCTTACTGTTATTCAAAAAGCCATTGATCTGCTTGGAAAGCGAGGGATTCATTTGGTTGTTGAAGAAGTTCCCCTGGACGACAAGAAAACCTTCGATTTATTTAACAGATTGGAAACTGTTGGCGTATTTCAAGTTGAAAGTGGTGGGATGAAAGAGGTTACGAAGAATATGTGTCCGGACCGCTTTGAAGATCTTATCGCGCTTATAGCGTTGTACAGACCTGGTCCAATGGACGATATTCCCAGGTATATATCATGCAAACATGGCGCGGAGGAGGTTGTATGCGCTCATCCGTTGATAGAGCCAATCCTAAAGGAAACTTATGGCGTAATGGTGTATCAAGAGCAGGTTATGCAAATCGCGCAAGTCCTCAGCGGTTATACGCTTGGTCAAGCCGACCTTTTAAGAAGAGCGATGGGAAAAAAAATCAAGGAGGAGATGGATTCTCAACGTAAGCGTTTTGTGGAAGGAGCGGCGCAGAGTAATAACGTAGAACCGGAACTTGCGAATCAATTGTTTGATCAGATAAGCAAGTTCGCCGGATATGGGTTTAATAAGTCCCACGCAACTCCTTATGCTTTGCTTTCTTACCAAACCGCATATTTAAAGGCTAACTATCCTGTTGAATTCATGGCCGCCTTGATGAATCTCGATATTGGCAATACCGAAAAACTTTGCGCGTACAAGCAAGAGCTTCAGAATATGGGAATTCCTTTGCTGCCGCCCGATATTAATAAGTCTGAATCTGAATTTTCAGTTGAAAGCGCTGATGGCAAACTTGTTATCAGATACGCATTATCGGCAATCAAAGGTCAAGGCGCTGCGGCGATGGAGGCAATCGTCAAAAAAAGAAATGATCTCGGCCGCTCTTTTACGGGGCTTATAGATCTTTCAAGTCAGTTCGATTCCAGGGTATCAAACAAAAAGCATTTTGATGGTCTAGTGTGCGCAGGATGCTTCGACAGCATAAGCTCGAGCAGAAGGACGTTGTTCGACAACGTAGAGAGGGCTTTACTATTGGGGGCAAAACAGCAAGAAGATCAAAATTCTGCGCAAGAAAGTTTGTTTGCGGCCAAAAAAGAGCCGAAGTACGACAAAGACTTTTTCCCTGAAAGTCCAAAATGGTCGAACCTCGAGCAGCTCAGCTATGAGCTAAAGGCTTTTGGTTTTTACATCTCATCACATCCTTTGGAGAGTTATAAGAAACACTTGGATGATTTATTTATCCGAGGCTCGGCTGAGCTGCGCGAATTTTTCGGCAATAACCCCGGCGGCAACTGTTATTTGGCCGGAGTGGTTTTGGATGTTCGGACAAAAACATCTAAAAACGGAAACAAACTTGCTTTTGTAACAATGTCCGATATGCAAAGCGCTTTTGACGTTGTTGTTTTTTCAGATTTATTGGTCGCAAACCGCAGCTTGCTTGAAATTGGAAAAATTCTCAGAATGTCTGTCGTCGGTAAGCTCCAGGACGGCGAGCTGCGCCTCAGCGCTCAAAGTATTGAGCCGCTTGACGACGTTGTAACAAAGAAAATCAGTTCTTTGAATCTTACTGTTCGCACTGAAAAAGACTTAATACAGGCGCAAAAAATCATATCCCAACTTAATCTCCAGACGAATGGCGTTGATGTGACGCTTTGTGCGGTTATAAACGATTATCAGGCAGAATTGTTTCTTGGCAAATATTCGCTGACCTTGGATGCTTTGTTTGAACTTGATAAGTTTATTTCTTAGGTATATTTAGAGGATTTCGCAGGTTTTTTATGCGTATACATTTTTCAGGAGACAGCGACCGCGCCGCTCAAGTTACGGAGGCGTTATCAAGACGTTACGGACATTATGATAAAGCTAATGCGGATGTTATTGTTGCCATTGGTGGAGACGGTTTCATTTTGCGCACGATACACGAGAACATTTGCTGCAGCCTTCCGATATATGGCATAAATCGCGGAAACGTCGGTTTTCTGACAAATGGCGGGGATATCGACGATCTTTCGGAAAAGATTTCTTCTTCTTCTTCTTGCGCGCTTAATCCACTTTTAATGGAAGGGACAGACTCAAAGGGAGATGTTCATTCCGCCTTCGCTATAAACGATGTTTATCTTCTTAGAAGTACGCATCAGGCAGCCAAATTTAGCATAAAAATTTCCGGGGTGACCCGCTCGGAAGAAATGATCAGCGATGGGATAATTGTAAGCACTCCTGCCGGAAGTACGGCTTACAATTTTTCTGCTCACGGCCCTATAATACCAATAGGCTCGGATTTGCTCGCGCTAACGCCTATAAACACATTTCGCCCACGCAGGTGGCGCGGAGCTCTGCTTAAAAATACGGAAATAATTGAAATAAACGTACTGGAGCCAGAGAAACGCTCTGTGAACGTTGTCGCCGATTACATTGAATTTAGGGGAATGATTAACATGCTGGTGAAACAGGATCTAGAGCAGTCCGTAACTTTACTTTTTGATTCGGACCACAGGCTGGAAGAGCGAGTTCTTAACGAACAGTTCCTATCCTAGAAGAGGTATGTTATGTGGCGATGTAATATTCTCAACATTTGACATCGCAGACTTTGGCTTGTATAAGGGAGACTTGGTTTGAATGTCTTATATGGAAAAGCGTCTAATTGATTTTCTTCCTGAAACGCGCGGCGTTATGAAGCCAAATTATAACTTGCGCGATATTAATTGGCTAAAGGTTGGCGGTAACGCGGAAGTGTTTTTTTGTCCTGAAGATACAGACGATCTTAGGTATCTTCTCAAAAAGAAGCCGGAAAACGTCCAAATTACCGTAATAGGCGCCGGATCAAACATTCTTATCCGCGATGGAGGGGTTAAAGGCATTGTCATTTGCTTCGGAGATTGGTTTAAAAAGATTCACAATTCCGGAGAAAATTTTGAGGTTGGAGCTGCCACTTCTTGTCGAGAGCTGGCTAAAAGTGCAGCTAAAGCCGGTGTAGGCGGGCTGGAGTTTTTATACGCCATCCCGGGATCGGTCGGTGGCGCGCTAAAGATGAATGCGGGGTGTTTTGGCTTTGAGATGAAAGATGTTTTCGTAGAGGCCGAGGGTATGAATGTTAACAGCCTTATGAAGTGGTTCGGCAAAGATGACCTTAAGTTTACTTACAGAAAATGCCAGCCGCCAAAGGACTGTATTTTTACTCGAATTTGGGTAAAAGGAAGCTGCGGAGATAGCAGTTTGATCGAAGAAAACATGCAAAAATTTGAGGAACAGCGCCGTCGTTCTCACCCCTCGGGAGTATTTACTTGCGGGAGTTTATTTAAGAATCCTCCTGAAGAAAAAGCCTGGAAGTTGATAGAGAAGTCCGGATGCAAAAACATGAAGTGTGGAGGAGCCAGTTTATCGGAAGTGCATTGTAATTTCCTCGTTAACGATGGCAGCGCCACTTCTAACGATATCGAGTCTCTTATAGAGACAATAAAATCGAAAGTTCTTGCTGTAACAGGCGTCAACTTGGAGCTGGAGTTGGTAATAATTGGCGAGCGGCAGCTCATTAATTGAATGCAATTTTGACGGATTCGTAACTGCCTCTCATCACAATTGCGTATTAATTCTCTGTGTAATTGCGATTTTAAGATACGTGGTTGGTCTTTTCAAGACTCATTGTTTCCCAGCCAAGAAGGCGCTTGCCTTGCTGTGGCATTTTGATTGTTTTCTGCTTGGCGCAGACCGTCAAACAAAAAAGCAATCTAACGAGGAGTCGCAGATTGCTCTTTATTCCGAGGAGATTATTGAGAACATGTTACTTATACCATTTAATCAGAATCTATGCCAGCGTTTTTTATTAATTTTTTAAACTAATAACGTTACTGTTGCGTTTAATCCTGATGCGTCGCTCTAATTCCTGAACCAAGAGCCGACTTTCTGCCTAAACGGCCTTTCTTTTTGACAGAAAACGTTTCGGCTGATTGCGGCAATATAAAGTCTTGCGACAAGACGAGAGAAGAAATGCCTCTTCTGCCGTGTGGGCAGTTTTTAAATTTAGCGGCGATTGAAAAAAGTATTTTTTGCGCTAATATATAAACAATTTTAATAAAATTTAACAAATCTAGGCATGACTTGCAAACTTTCAAAGCTTACTCGTATGAAAATCGCGACGAAGTTGATGGCGGAGTTCGAGATTACCAAAATTCATGCGATTGATATGATAGAAACATTTCTTGTTGAGATAGCATATGCTCTTAAGCAAGAGGAAAGTGTTAAAATAGTCGGCCTTGGGACATTTTCTGTTCGGAATAAAAAAGAGCGCAAAGGCTTTAATCCCAGAACCGGCGAACCTGTGCTTATATCAAGCAGAAAATCCATTTCTTTTCACCCATCCGGAGTATTAAAAGAAAAAATTAATTCGAAGCAATAGGCCGCGCCCGTAGGGCTGATCTCTTGTGCTTAAAAGAGGGCTGTCGTTACTGCGCAACGGCTTAGGGCCAAATTGGTTTGGTTGACGCTGCGAATACCAGTGAAATCAAAAAAGCTGCGATGTTTTTATAGATACGCCTTGGTTTCCCCAAGCGAGAGAAAAATTGTGGCCGTTCTCTCGCTTAGCGGGTTTGCGCTATTGACCTTGTTTTCTAGGGCCAATATATTCCGTGACAGTCTTACGGAAATAATTAGAAGCGGCCTCAATATTTCGCGCAGTGAAGTACTCCGACAATTGAAGAGTTAGCATTTTTTCAATCGACAAAACAGCCTCAGGATTTTGTGCAAGTTCTATTAAAATATAAGCGGGCGCAAATCCATAATTACCATACCCCATATGCTCTGGGTGCGGATCTAATGCCCTAATCATGGTGTTTGCTAACATAAAGCTATACAAAACCGGATCAGGTCGGGCTGGGTTTAGCGGAATATTATTGAGTTTCATAATCATCGTAGCGAGACCATGAAATCCAGATGGTTGGGTTGGTAACTGCGATTGTTTCCTAACTATAGAAAAACATCGGCATATTAACTCTACGTCTATAAACATAGAGTTTAAAAAATGCGTTGCCTGATCAAGCGTCTCATTTTTGGACAAAAGCGCTTCGTCCAGGGATGAAAGAAATGCGGCAAAACTAAAGAATGTGGAATACTCTTCTCCGCCATTTCCATCAAAGTGTTTATATGCGTAAGCATGGCCGGACTCATGGATAGCAGTAAACAAAGCATCAGAAACATTAGCGGTAAAAACCCTTATCTTCTTGTCATCCTTTGAGAAATAGCCGCCCGTATATTTTGGAGCGGCTTGCCTTGCTCTAAAATCTTTCATTTCTTCAGAGTCTTGTGGAGCTATACAGACAAGCTTATCATCTACTGCTTGTCCAATAGTTGCCATGAAGAATCCTTTTTGATCATCATTGAAGCGCAACAATTTTGCCATAGATGCCACTAAAAGTGGATACTTGTCATTAAAAGAGGACAACGGATCTGTTGGTAAGAGCTCAGGATCATGCGCAAGAGCGCAGAAAACACTACGCGTAGCCAATAAACTATCGCGACCCTTCATTAAAGCAGTAAAAAAGGGATCAAGTTCTGCTCCAAAGTCCGAGGGAATTTCTTCAAATGAGCAAATTGGAAAATCGCGAGAATTTATATCCCATCCTTGCGCTCTAAGTACTACACGAAGATAATACGGACGAATGATCATCTCTTCAAAAAAAAGGCTTGAATATGCTGTAAAAGCTACACCTGGTAACAGTGGCAGAAGTTCTCCCTCGGGATTTTGCGCTTTGTGTGCAGCGAGTCGCGCTTTGTATTCTTCAGTAAACGGCAACAACTCAGGGGGCACGTCGCGCAGACTAGTAACACGAAAGGGAAAGTTATAAACTTCCTCTGGTGTTTGCGCATCGGAAGCTGGGGGTAAAGCTGCTTGACACTGCGAGGCCAGCGAAACCGAACAGCCGGCAATTATTGCAAGTAATTTTTTCATTTCATCTCCTTAATTTCCTGTTAATAATTACAACAGATCAACAAATTTGTCAATAAAAATAATATTTGCTAACAAAAATGCCTTGTTAATTAATGGTTTTTGCTTGTTTTCATTAAAATCACTCAAAGCAAGTGTTGACCGGACGTTTAAAAAATATGCCTTGATCGCGCAGGCAGGCGAAGCTCTCAGGGATTTATACGCTCCAATTATTTTTCAAAAGATCCTATTTCTGGGGGTGAAACAAAAGAAAATGTTGACATCAGCTAGTTTGTGAATTTTAATTATAAATTAAATTGGATTTTGCTAAAATTTTTTGTTGTGTAACGATGTTTTTTGTGAAAGATTTTGTGTTTGCAAGAGTAAAGGCGAGAAAAAAATATCGGTTTTCTTAAAAAGTGCTAGAAACAGGATTTGAGGCAAAACAGTTTTTATAAATTTTATTGATTTGGAGTAGGTATGAACAAAATGTTACACAGGCTTTTTGTTGTTTTATTGGCAATCGGATCGTGCTTTTGCGTAGATGCGACGGGCGCTTATAGCGCACACGAAGAAGAGCCTCATGTTCAGGAGTTAGAGGATGGGAGTAAAGTGTTGGTTTTGATGTGTGATTTTCCTACTGATACTGGCGGCGCTTTCTTCCTCGATAGAGACGGTAACCGATCCCATGTTTCTATCGCTCGAGTTGCTCTTCAGGAAACGCCACCGCGTAACGGGCCTGTAGCCACCTTGTTATCGTATTGTTCAGAATTGCAAAAAGCAATGTTTATGGCAGGAGATAGAACGGCGGACGGATTTTTGGAAGATGCTTGGCGTGAAGATTTGCTTGGGTTTTGTTTGTTCAGGGATTTACTTAGAGCTCTTGCTGCGAAAGATGGCACGCGAACGGCTTATGGAAGAGCTGTGCAAACCGATCTCGATATGTTTGCTGAAGGGCTTCAGCCGCTTGCAATCTTATGGGGTTTCTGTGTGCCGGCAGGCGAAGCGCCAGAATCAACTCTAGTTAACCTGCTTCCAAATGTAAGGGATTATATTGCTGGTGGCGATCAAACAGACCCAGTTTTCTGGCAAGAATTGTATTTAATGGGAGCGATGCGTCTTATGGCAATGGAGAGAGGTGAAAGTGACGAATCATTTCTGGCTAGGTTAGTTTTTGATACCATTGATCGCTCGTTACCTTATATGCCAAATCGTTTTTTAAATCCAGAGGCGCTTGCTTCAGATGACCGCGACGAATATATTTCTGATTTTTGCATGTTTGGCCGCAAATTTTGCGCTTCTTTTAGAGCATGTGTAAACGCTCCAATTCTCGGCGCTGGTGTTGTGGTGGAAGAAGCTCTTGCTTACGTTTTTAAAACATTAAATACGGAGGTTTTTACTGCGTTGATTCCGTTTTTTAATGTAGTAAACGAGGTTTATCCCAACAAAATCACAGCACAATTAATGAGGGCGTTGGTGTTATTTATGCCCGAATTGCCGCCAGACATGGCTTTCTTTAATGCAGTATTGGCCCCATTGGGAGAGGGGTTTCTTCGGCAACCACTTTCGGGTTTACCTCCGGCTTTGTCTATTATATTTGATGAGCTTGCCCCACTTATAGCTGGGGCGGAAGACCCAACATTAGAGATGTTAATGTTGGGAGCGGCGGTTCGTGCCGTCGATCGAGAAATTCTACTTAATAGGTTTAGGAGAAGGGGAGCAGTGGAGATTGAGGATTTGCCGGAAGAGCTTCGAGGAGGATATTCTGATGCCGGAGCTTTGACGTTGGCTTGGTTTTGTCTTTCAGGTTGCAGTGGGGCGGAGCTTATTGAGTCGTTAAGTGGAACGTTCTCAAGGTGTTCCTATCCTGGGGTGCGGTTTAGGGAAAACGATAGGTTGCAACGTTTTTTTAGTACGGTGGGCGTGAAAACCGAAGAAGATATGGATGTATTTTTGCTTTCGGCGGGGGAAGGGATTCTTGATTTTTTGCAGCGAGCCAAATGGGGAAGGGGGTTTTAGTTTTTTGAGGTTTATAACATATGTTGTGGCGCTGCTTGTTTGAAAATTAAGGTTTTTGATTTTGTTGATCCCGAGCCGTATCTCGTTTCTTAACTTGCGGCCTGTTTCTTGAAATCTGCGGAATGTACGTCGACGCCAAGTTAGGACTGCGCCTTTGCATGTGCTTTGGCTTAAATGTTGATGTGTTGGAATTGGCTTGGGGCCTTACTGCGGTTTATCCTTTTCAATATAAACTATTTCTTCAGTTTAAGCCCAAATTGCCTTATTTCGAAAAATAGGCCGGGAAGTTTTGCTAAAGTCTGCTTTCCATAATTTAGCCAGCACGCGCCTAACCAAACGATTTACGGCGCCGGGTTATCCTTCAAAAGTTTTACTGTGACTAAAGGTATTGCGCTTTGTTGATTTAGGCAGCCTGGATATAACTCCCAAAGGTTGAAATTGTCTGCCGGTTGTAAGATGATTGATCGGTTCGTCGGCAGAAAATTAATGGGGGCTTGGCGATATGAGCGTAAGCGATAAAGTAGAATCGATTATAAGCGAATCACTTCAAGCTCGCGGATATGAAGTAGTTCGCGTTGGCGTGTCCGGCCGAGGGAATCCTACAGTGGAAGTGTTAATAGAACGCTTAGACGGCTGCGCCACAGCTGTTTCGGACTGTGCGCTGGCGAGTAGGGTTATTTCTGCTTTACTAGACGTCGAAAATATAATAAACAGTTCATATAAGTTGAATGTAAGTTCGCCGGGCATAGAGCGCCCATTGACCAGGCTTGAGCATTTTGTGAGATTTGCCGGCAAGTGCGCAACAGTTGAAATGGCTTTCCCGGCGTTAAATCGTAGGAAATTTACCGGAACGATTGTTGCTGTTAAAAGTTTAAGAAATATGCCACATATATTGATGACCCTGAAAGCGGGGCAGGAAATGGTCGAGTTGCCATTTATTAATATAAAAAGAGCGAAATTGAATACTGATAAGGTTTGAGGTTCTTATGGACAAGGCTCATGTTTTTGGTCCGGAGCTGCTGCAAATGGCCGATAACGTCGCAAGAGAAAAAGGGCTTGCCAAAGACGTGATATTGGGAGCAATGGAAGAGGCAATTCAAAAGGCCGGTCGCGCTAAATATGGTATGGAGTATGATGTGCGGGCGCATGTCGATCGTGTTACCGGCGAGATCAAAATGAGCCGAGCGCGTACCGTTGTTGAAGAAGTTGAAGACGATTATAAACAAATCGCGCTTTCAGAGGCGGCGCTTATCGATCCGCAAGTCTTGGTGGGCCAGGAACTTTCCGATGATTTGCCTTTGATCGACTTTAACAGAGTTGCTGCGCAGGTTGCCAAGCAAGTAATCAATCAAAAAGTCCGTGACGCTGAGCGTCAAAAACAATACGAGGAATTCAAAGATCGCGTGGGCGAAGTGGTTGGCGGGGTAGTAAAAAAATCGGACTTTGGTTCTGTCGTTGTAGAGTTAGGACGCGGAGAAGGCGTTTTGCGTAGAGACGGTCTCCTTCCACGAGAGAGTTTTCGCGTAGGCGACAGAATTCGCGCTTATTTGGAAGAAGTTCGCCGGTGCGATGTGGGCGCGCAAGTCCTTCTATCAAGGACGCATCCAAATTTTATGGCCAAACTGTTTATGCAGGAGGTACCTGAAATTTATGACAAAGTTGTTGAAATTAAGGCGGTCGCTCGCGACCCTGGCAGCAGAGGGAAAATCGCGGTTTATTCCAGAGACGCGTCAATCGATCCCGTGGGATCTTGTGTCGGAGTCCGCGGGGTTCGCGTTCAAGCGGTAGTGCAAGAGCTTCAGGGAGAAAAAATTGACATAGTTCCATGGTCGGAAGATCCTGCGACTTTTGTCGCAAATGCCTTAGCGCCAGCCGAAGTCGTAAAAATTGTTATTGATCCGGAAAAGAAATCTTTTGAAGTTGTCATTCCCGACGATCAACTTAGTTTTGCGATAGGTCGGCGTGGCCAGAACGTGCGGCTGGCCGGTCAATTGACCGGATGGAGGATAGATATATCGACTGAATCCGAAGATACCGAGCGTAAGAATCGTGATTATCACGAGAAGTCGCAGATATTTATAAATGCGCTTGATTGCGATGACGTCATCGCCCACCTCTTAGTGGCAGAAGGCTTTAACTCAGTAGAAGAATTGGCAGAGCTTGATTCTTCAGAAATTGCCGAAATTGAAGGGTTCGATGAGGAAGTAGCCAAAGAACTTCAAGAGCGCGCCGTTCAGTTCATAAAAAAGCGTGATGTTGAGCTGAGAGCGGAATTTGCCGGCTTGAACGGGGAAGAGGCTATGTTGGATCTGGCTGGTATGAATATACAGCTTGCAACGAAATTAGCACAATCCGGGATTAAAACGGTCGATGATCTGGCGGGGTTGGCGAGTGATGAACTCATAGAGCTGGCGCAAGGTCTTCAGCTGTCGAAAGACGAGGCCGACGCTATTATAATTAAGGCTAGAAAGCCGTGGTTTAACTGAGGGACTCCTAAAGCCGATGGGTGCAGAAACAACAAAAAAAACTCTTGTTCTGAATCGAAAGATAAAAACTGTCGGAGAGGTTGATCACATTCAACAAAGTTTTACGCGTGGACGCGTAAAGACGGTTGCGGTAGAGGTAAAGAAACGGCGCGGCATTAAAAAACTTGATAATGATTCGTCTTTAAGTAATTTTCGATTTCAAACAGAGGCTTTTTCTGCTCAAGATGAGACGCATGGCGGTCAATTAAACCTTACTGCTCGTGAACTAGAGGCGCGAGTTCAGGCTGTTAAGGAAGCAAAAGAAAGGGAAGGGGTTTCTGCGCTGAAAGAGCGTATAGACAACATAAATTCGCCTGACAGCAGCAACTTTGACGATGTTACGCCTAAAGGCGAGGCTCAAGACGCTTCATCTTCAAAAAAGCGAGACGAAGGTTTTCCTGCGCTGCGAGACGAGGAAAAATACGCCGGGATAAAGCCTAAGCCGGTTGATGGTGAAAATTCTCCCGACGGAGATAAAGATACTTGGAAAAAGCCTGTTAAAAAGTCGATTCGCGAAGTAACCAATTTTGGTGGACGAAGGCAGAAAAAGCTATCCGTCCATGACGCGTTGATTGAAGAGCAAGAGCGCATAAGATCTTTGGCTGCGGTACGCCGAGCAAGAAACAAGGCCCGTATGGTCAATGTTACATCCGGCGATGATGCAAAAAAAATCGTAAGAGAAGTTGTAGTTCCCGAAGCAATCGAAGTCCGAGAGCTTGCCAACAGAATGGCTATACGGGCCGGGGAATTGATCAAAACGCTTATCAAGTTGGGGGTTACGGCAACCGCAAATCAAACAATTGATGGCGATACGGCCGAGCTTGTTGTTTCTGAACTTGGTCATAAAGTAAAACGTTTCAGTGATTCGGATATAGAAGAAGATCTTCAAGGGAGAGAGGATGAGGCTGGGCAAATGGCGCCTCGTGCGCCTGTTGTCACGGTTATGGGGCATGTCGATCATGGAAAAACCTCCCTTCTTGATGCGTTCCGCAGAACGGACGTGGCCGCTAAGGAAGCGGGAGGGATTACTCAGCATATTGGTGCTTATCAGGTTAAAATGACAGATGAGCGCAAAATTACTTTTATCGACACCCCCGGCCATGAAGCATTTGCCGAGATGCGAGTGCGTGGGGCAAACATAACCGATGTAGTTGTTTTAGTTATCGCTGCAGACGATAGCGTTAAAGAACAAAGCCTAGAGGCGATTAATCATGCGCGTGCCGCTAAGGCGCCAATCATTGTTGCAATAAATAAAATCGATAAACCGGGCGCAGATCCGAACAAGGTAAGGCAGGATTTGTTGCGCCATGAAGTGATTGCCGAGTCGTTGGGTGGAGATGTTGTTACCGTTGAGGTTTCGGCAAAGACGGGCAAAGGTCTTGATGAGTTGTCAGAGGCCATTTTGTTGCAAGCAGAGATACTCGACCTTAAGGCTAATCCAAATCGAAACGGCGATGGAGTTGTTATTGAGTCTCGCCAAGAAAAGGGCTTGGGGCCGGTTGCTACTGTGCTTGTAAAAAGAGGAACGCTGAAGCGCGGAGATATATTTGTCTCGGACAGATTCTCCGGACGTATTCGTGCCATGAAAGATTACCTTGGCAATAAGGTGGAGTCCGCTTTGCCATCTATGCCAATCGAAGTTACCGGTTTTGATGGCGTGCCTAGCCCCGGCTCCGACTTTATCGTGCTGGATGACGAAGCTAAAGCGCGCGAGGTTGCACAGTATAGAGACAAGAAAGGTCGGGCCGCTGCATGCGCCGTCACGGTAAATAATGAGTCTGTAGAGCAGATGTTTGATAATCTGACGGTAAAGGATGGGGTAAAAGAGCTGCCTTTAATTATAAGAGCGGACATGCAAGGGTCAATAGAGGCCATAGACTTCAGCTTGCAGAAGCTGTCAACCAGCGAGGTTGCGGTTAAAATTTTGCACTCCGGCGTAGGCGAAATAACAGAAAGCGATGTATCTTTGGCGGGGGCTTCGGCTGCTGCCATAGTTGGGTTTAATGTGCGCGCAAACGCTGAGGCGAGAGAGTTGGCTCGACGTAATGCCGTAAGTATAAAATATTACTCAATAATATATGACTTAATTGATGAGATTACCGCAAGCCTTTCTGGCTTGTTGGCCCCTGAACTGAGGGAAAAAGCTCTTGGTACTGCCGAGGTCAGACAGGTGTTTGGTGTAAAGAAAGTTGGCAAGATCGCCGGCTGTATGGTCGTGTCTGGTTCAATAAAACGCGGAGCAAAGGTTCGCGTGCTTCGCGACAACGTTGTGATCCACAAAGGAGGGCTGTCTTCGCTAATGCGAATAAAAGACGAAGTGAAAGAGGTGCGGGAAGGATTTGAATGCGGCGTTGGGATTGAGAGCTATCAGGACATTCAAGAAGGCGACAGCATAGAATGCTTTATGATAGAAGAAATCGAGAGAAAACTGAAATAGGGTTTTTGATAGCAGACTAGTTTTAGCGGAGAAATATTGCGTGCTGTTTAAATCAAAATTTGAACCGGAGTTTGTAAAATCTAGATCGCAAAAAGTTGCTCAGGAAATGCGTCGAATTTTTTCCTGTATTTTCAGCCAGGATGATTTTTATGATTTTTCCGGAGAAAAAAAACCATGTTTAACGGTTACAGGCATCGATGTGTCTTCGTGTTTAAGATACGCTAAAATATTTGTCACTGAATACAACAACATAGATCGAAAGACGTTAATTGGTTATCTTAGCTCTAAATCCAAGAAATATCGTTTTAACATGGCGCAGCGGCTGAAACTTAAGTTTGTGCCTGATATTTCTTTTCACTACGATCCTACCGACGACTATATTGCGAGGCTGGATGCCGCTTTCTCGAAAATTCCAAGTAAGACGTTGACTGAGTCGGCAACTTCTTAGTCGTTTCCGCTTTGCATAAGTATAGCGCGATTATTAATCGTACGTATAGAATCCCTTACTGGATTTTCGACCAAGCCATCCTTTTTCAATATACTCCAAAAGCAGTGGGCATGGGTTGTATTTGGCGTCTTTAAGGCGCATGGCTAAGGAATCGAGTATACTGTAAATCGTGTCTATACCTATGGCGTCGGCAAGTTGAAGCGGCCCAGTTGGATTGTTTGATCCAAGTTTTATCGCCTTGTCAATATCTTCAACAGTTCCTATTCCGCCATGGACAAGAAAAGCAGCTTCATTTATCATTGGGATCAGCGTCCGATTTAAGATAAACCCCGGGGAGTCTTTTACGTGAACGAATGTTTTATGTATTAACGCAAGGGTTTTTTCGCAAAAATCAATAACTTTGGCCGAAGTCTTATCGCCTTTTATCAGCTCAACAAGAGGAATCATGTGCGCTGGGTTCATGAAATGCATTCCAATAAAGCGCTCAGGAATTGCTACCGACAAAGCAAGTTCATTTATAAGAAAACTTGATGTATTTGTCGCTATGATACAATTGCGTTTTGTTGTTCTTGATACTTTGGCCAAAATCTGCTTTTTGGTTTCGAGCTTTTCGCTGACGCATTCTATGATCAGATCCGAAGTTTCCAAGTCTTCCAGATTGTTCGTAAAGCTCAAGTCAATTGTCTCGACGATTTTATTTTCAGCAATTTTTTGATCAATCAGCATTTTCCCTTTTTTCAGCTGAAAAGTGTCGTAGTCGTAAATAATCGCGGAAAATCCAAAATTACAAAACGCTCTTGCGATACCGCACCCCATCTGTCCGCAACCAAGTAAGCCTATGTTTGGCAACTTCTTTGAATTATTCACCGGTTTGTTCCCTTCTTTTCGATAAATTATATACCGACCAAGCACATCAGCATAGATTGAGAACGTGGGCTGTAGTGTAGGGATGCTTAAAGTTTTTGCCAAAACTGCGCTTGCATATGCTGCGATTGTTGTGCTAAAAAGACGGGGATGCTCTTTGTGTTTTTACATAAAACTAATGTCAATCAGCGCTTCAGTTGTTAACAGTTATGTAGATGCGACAAAAGAATTGCTTTTGGAAAATTTTACTAATGAGCTGGATAGTAACATCGACTGCATGTCGCAGTTGATTGGTATGTTCAAATCCGATGGCGTATCGCCTTATATAAAGCAAATATTTCATACGTCGGATATATACGACGAAATGTTTCAGGCTGTTAAAAGCTCATTTTGGGAATTGCCGAAAATATTTCTTAACCTTATGACTATTATGCATGAAAATCGAAGACTTAGCCTCTTCCCATTAGTAATTGAAAAAACGCATAGTGCATGTTTGGCCGCTAAAGGAGTAAAGTTGGCGGAAGTTGTTTCGGCCCAGCCTCCTAAGGTTGACGAGCTATCGAAACTAAAATCTACGCTTGAAGAGGTCTTTAAAGGAAAAATTCTAATTAATTGGCGTCAAGACAGCGATCTGATAGCTGGTTTTAAGCTAAAAATAGGTCCGCATTTAATTGATGCTTCATTGAAGAACAGATTGTTGCATATTAAAGAGCGCGGCGAGAGGTAGAGCATGATTAATACGTCAGAGATAACCGCTGTTTTGAAAGAGCGTTTGTTAGATCTAAATAAGAAGTTTGACTTGGCCGAGGTTGGGAGGGTCGTTTCAATAGGCGATGGGGTCGCGCATGCCGCCGGTCTTGATAATGTCAAATACGGCGAAATGCTGCAATTTGGATCGGGAGTTAGAGGCATGGCGCTTAACTTGGACAGCGATTCCGTTGGCATTGTTTTGTTTGGCGATGACGATAAAGTAAAGGAAGGAGACGAAGTTCGCCGCACTGGCCAAATTGTTGAAGTTGGCGTGGGTAAGGCTTTGTTGGGGCGCGTTGTCGATGGTTTGGGCAATCCGATCGATGGTAAAGGGCCCATTGAGACGCTTGTTCGCCGTCGTGTTGAAATGAAAGCTCCGGGAATCATCGAAAGAAAGTCTGTGCACGAGCCTATGCAAACCGGGATAAAGGCCATTGATGCTTTGGTTCCCATTGGGCGCGGACAAAGAGAGCTTATAATAGGGGATCGCCAAACCGGGAAAACTGCGATTGCTATAGATGCTATAATAAATCAGCGTGAAGCGTTTAAAAGCGGCAATGAAGACGAACGGCTTTATTGCATTTTCGTAGTTATAGGGCAAAAACGTTCGTCATTGGCGCATGTCGTAAAAACCCTTGAAGACGCCGGAGCTATGGAGTATTCGGTTGTGGTTGCGGCAACCGCTTCAGATCCTGCCCCTTTGCAGTTTATGGCTCCTTATACAGGATGTGCGATCGGCGAATACTTTCTTAACAATGGCGAGCATGCTCTGATTGTTTATGATGACTTGTCTAAACATGCGGTCGCTTATCGCCAAATGTCGTTGCTCTTGCGCCGTCCGCCTGGGCGAGAAGCCTATCCGGGAGATGTTTTCTTTATTCATTCTAGATTATTGGAGCGAGCGGCCAAGTTGAGCGATGAACATGGGGGCGGTTCGCTTACTGCTTTGCCTATCGTAGAAACGCAAGCTGGCGACGTGTCTGCTTATATTCCAACAAATGTTATATCAATAACCGATGGACAGATTTTTTTGGAGACCGATCTGTTTTTTAAAGGGATAAGACCCGCCGTAAACGTCGGAATCTCTGTAAGCCGGGTCGGTTCGGCGGCTCAATTAAAATCAATGAAAAGCGTTGCTTCCGGGATCAAGATGGATCTTGCTCAGTACAGAGAAATAGCGGCTTTTTCTCAGTTTGCTTCCGACCTTGACCAATCCACGCACAAATTGCTTGCGCGCGGCGAGCGTTTGACCGCGCTGCTTAAGCAAGATCAATATAGTCCGCTGAGCGCGGAAGAACAGGTCGTCAGCATCTTTTCCGGCGTACGCGGATATTTGGATGCAATTCCTGTCAGTAAAATTCAGGATTTCGAAAAAGGGTTGCTTCAGGAGGTAAAAATTTCTCGCCCAGAGATTATTGCTTCCATAAAAACGACAAAGGCTTTAAGTAAAGAAGTCGCAGGTAATCTGGAAGAGTTTTTGAAAGATTTCGTTAAAGATTATCTTCAAAAAACAACCGAGTCTTGATGAATGGCAAATCTGAAGAGTCTCAGAACTAGAATCGGGAGCATTAAATCGACGCAAAAGATCACTGCGGCGATGAAATTAGTTGCCGGCGTGAAATTCCGCAAGTCGGAAGAGGAGGCGAGGGGTGGGCGGCACTATGCGGATGCGTTGCGTGAATCAATCGAGTACCTTTGTTCATGCGGCAACAGCCTGGAAAAAAAATATCCGCTTCTTACAGGGCAGGCTAAAATAATAAGAAGTATGACCATAGTAGTGTACGCTTCAGATAAGGGGCTGTGCGGCAGTTTTAATGATCGCGTAGCAAAAGAGGCGGTTTCTCGTATACAAAGTTTTCTGACGACAGGGGTTCGCGTAAATGCCGTTTGTATAGGAACCAAGATAATGAATTATCTTCGTAAGCGTCTGCCTGAAATTAGAGTGGACGGTTATCCTTCAAATTTTTTCAGCCAAACAGATAATTTAAAGTCTTTTTCCAAACAGCTGCTGGCACGGTTCTATGCGAACGATCTGGATCAGATTTTTTTGCTGTACAACCATTTTTATTCCGCGATAAATGCTGAGTTACGATTTGTTCAAGCGGTTCCGGCAATCAGCTCTTTGCAAGATAAGAAAAGCGCTGCCGCTGATGCGGTTAGCAGACAAATTCCATTTTTTGGAACCTCTGAAGAGAGATTTGTAACTGCATTAGCCGAGCATAATTTCCTTTTGCAGTTAAGGCAGGCCGGAAAGGAGAGCATCGCTTGCGAAAATAGTACGCGTATGACAGCAATGGATAATGCTACCAAGAATGCTCAAGATATGGTAGAAAAACTTGTGCTGACTTATAACAGAACGCGTCAAGCTGTCGTGACAGGTGAACTGATAGAAATAATCTCTGGCGCAGAAGCGCTATAGAGGCTGGAAAATGTCGGAAGAAACAAAAGGAAAGATCACAAGAGTTATAGGCGCAGTCGTAGATGCGTATTTCCCGGGCAAAATCCCTCCTATACTGAATGCGCTTGAAGTTCAAAACGGTGATGAAAAGCTCGTTCTGGAAATCGCGCAACATATCGGTAATGGACAAGTGAGGACCGTTGCTATGGGTTCTACTGACGGCTTGGTCAGAAACCAAGAAGTAAAGGACTTGGGTCGTCAGATAGAAGTTCCCGTTGGCGAAGGCACTCTTGGCCGTATTATGAACGTGCTTGGAGAACCGGTGGATAATCTTGGCCCGATAGAGCACAAAATGCGTATGCCTATTCACAGGCCAACACCGAAACTTACGGATCAGGCAACAGAAACTACGATCCTGGAAACAGGCATAAAGGTAATCGATCTTCTGTGCCCGTATTTGCGGGGCGGAAAAATCGGTCTGCTTGGCGGCGCCGGCGTGGGGAAAACAGTGCTGATTATGGAGCTGATAAATAACATTGCGAAAGCGCATGGCGGGTATTCAGTTTTTGCCGGCGTTGGAGAGCGAACACGCGAAGGTAACGACCTTTATCACGAGATGATCGATTCCGGGGTTAATACTCCTGACGGCAAGGGGTCGAAGGCGTCCTTAATATATGGTCAGATGAATGAACCGCCGGGGGCAAGAGCTCGAATTGCTTTAACGGGGCTTACGGTTGCCGAGTACTTCCGCGATTATGAAAACCAAGACGTTTTGCTGTTTATCGATAATATATTCAGGTTTACGCAAGCCGGCTCTGAAATATCCGCCCTTTTGGGACGGATACCTTCGGCCGTTGGATATCAGTCGACTCTTGCTACCGAAATGGGTGAGCTGCAAGAGCGTATAACCAGCACAAATAAGGGCTCTATTACTAGTGTGCAAGCTGTTTATGTCCCCGCTGACGATTTGACAGACCCGGCGCCGGCTACCTCGTTCTCGCACCTGGATGCAACTACGGTACTCAGCCGTAAAATCTCTGAACTGGCGATATTTCCTGCTGTTGATCCGCTGGATTCCACCTCAAGAATTCTCGCTCCCGGAATATTGGGCGAAGATCATTACTATGTCGCGCGTGAGGTACAGAGGATTCTTCAGGCCTATAAGTCACTTCAAGATATCATTGCTATCCTTGGTATGGATGAGCTTTCTGAAGAAGATAAACTTACTGTTGCGCGCGCAAGAAAAATTCAAAAGTTCCTGTCCCAGCCATTCCATGCGGCTGAAGCATTTACTGGGATAAAAGGTGTGTTTGTAAGCCTTAACGATATCATCAGGAGTTTCAAAGCTATCATAGATGGTCAGTGCGATCATCTGCCGGAAATGGCCTTTTACATGGTTGGAACTCTGGAAGACGCGCATAAGAAAGCAATGGATATGGCCGAGAAGGTTTAGAGGGTTACTAAGCTGTGACTGCCGATTATAAATCAACTGTTTTCTTGCCGAAAACGTCGTTTTCGATGAAGACGGCTTTGCCTGAAAAAGAGTCCGAAATTTTTGCGTATTGGGAAAAAATAGGATTATATAAAAAACTTAGGAAAAAATCCGGAGGGAGGCCAAAATTTATACTTCACGACGGCCCGCCGTTTGCAAATGGTTCGCCACATGCGGGAACAGCGTTAAACCGTATTCTAAAAGATGCAATCATCAAGTTTAAACAAATGCAAGGGTACGATGCGCCGTTTGTGCCCGGATGGGATTGTCATGGATTGCCAATTGAGTGGAAGGTAGCTGAGAGACTTAAGGACGAAAAGCAGAGTAATCCAGGCTCAGTCGAGTTTCGCAATATGTGCCGCGACTTTGCAACCTATTGGATTGACGTACAACGCAAAAGTTTTAAACGGTTGGGGGCGTTGGGCGATTGGGACAATCCGTATTTGACTATGGATCCTAAAAATGAAGCAATTATGATCCGTGAATTTGGAAAGTTGCTTATGAGCGGAGCCATTTATCGTGGCGAACGACCGGTTCTATGGTCTGTTGTCGAGAAGACCGCGCTTGCTGAAGCTGAGCTTGAGTACAAAGACAAAAAGTCCATGAGCATATACGTCGCTTTTAAGATAAAAAAAGCTCTGTCAGCTGATTTGACTGACGCGTCGTGTGTTATCTGGACGACTACTCCGTGGACGCTGCCGGGCAATAGAGCGATTTCGTACTCAGATAAAATTAAGTACATTCTTGTTTCTATCAAAGGTTGTCTTGAGGACAAGGGTCTTAATACCAAAATAATTGTGGCAGAAGAGCTTAAAGATCGCTTTCTGAAAGATATAGATGCGGTTGAATATAACGTAATTCGGCAGGTTAGTCCCGGTGAGCTTAAAAGCATCGTTTGCCAGCATCCTTGGGCTGGTATGGGCTATAATTTTGATGTTAAATTGATCGACGGTAAGCACGTTACTACTGATCCAGGGGTCGGATCGTCGCCAATGGAACCCAGCCCTGGGTCGGACGACTTTTACGCCAGTCATCCTTGGGCTGGTATGGGGTATGATTTTGATATTCTTTTGCTTGAAGGACAACATGTAACGGCTGATTCTGGCACAGGGCTTGTGCATACAGCTCCAGGTCATGGTTTAGACGATTTTTATGTTTGCCAGAGATATGGCGTCCGCGCTGTACAGACCGTTGATGATGGTGGATGCTATTGCGATTACGTTCCGATATTTGCCGGCAAGCATATTTTTAAAGTTGAGCAGGATATCCTCGATCATCTCCGTAAGCGTCCGGGAGCGTTATTGGCTGCGAAGGAGATTCTTCACAGTTATCCGCATTCATGGCGCTCCAAAGCTCCGCTTATATATCGTACGACCAAGCAGTGGTTTATCAGTTTAGACAAAACCGGGCTGCGCGAAAGTGCGTTAAAGGCAATTGATACGGTTAAATGGTTGCCTGGACAAGGCTATAACAGGATAAAGTCGTTCGTCAGTGCTCGTGGCGACTGGTGCATATCCAGACAGCGCTCTTGGGGAGTGCCCATAACGATATTTGTAGACAAAAAAACCGGAGATGCTCTTAAAGACCGGGAGGTTATTAATAGGATTGCATCAATCGTGGAGGTTGAAGGAACTGACGCTTGGTACACTCATCCGGCCCAAGATTTTCTTGGCGACAAATATAACGCCGATGATTTTGAGCAGGTATTCGATATAGTTGATGTTTGGCTAGAAAGCGGCAGCACTCATGCCTATGTGATCAAAAGCCGAGAAGAACTGGGCTGGCCGGCGGATTTATACTTAGAGGGGTCTGATCAACACAGGGGATGGTTTCAAGCGTCGCTTTTGCATTCTTGTGTTACCTACGGTAAGGCGCCGTATAAAACTGTGCTCACTCATGGGTTTGTGGTGGACGAGTATGGCTACAAGATGTCTAAATCGCTTGGAAACGTGATCGACCCTATGGATATCGTCAATAAAAATGGCGCCGATATCATGCGGCTTTGGGCGGTAAACAATGAATATACCGAAGACATGAAGTTCGGCCCTGCAATCTTGAAACAACAGGAAGATATTTACAGGCGTTTCAGAAATACTTTGCGCTATATGCTTGGCGCGTTGGATCAATACGAAAGTTGCCTTCTTGACTATGAATATTTAAGTGAACTTGATAAGTGGATTTTACATAAAATTGCCTGTTTAGATAAAACAATAAATGAACATCTTAAAACATTTGAGCTAAATAGGATTGTCATGGAACTGCATAACTTCTGCAGTAATAACTTGTCTGCATTTTATTTTGATATAAGAAAAGACTGCTTATATTGTGATGAGGACGCTAATCCCAAGCGTATGGCGTACTTGAATACTTTATCCGTAGTATTTGACGCCGTTGTTAAGTGGCTTGCTCCCATAATATCTTTCACGGCTGAGGAAGCCTGGCTTGCGCGAAATCTCGGGTCAGAAAGCGTTCATTTGGAGGTTCTGCCGGATATTCCAACCGAATGGTACGATCCTGACTGCGAAGAAAAGTGGCGACTTGTGAAGATTTTACGTTCTGCTGCAACTTTGGCCCTTGAGCGTGCTCGTGAGAAGAAAATTATAGGTTCAAGTTTGCAGGCGTGCGTGGCTCTCTATGACCCAGATGGAATCGCTTCCGAATTTTCATCTGAAGATTTGGCGGAGTTGTTCATTACATCCTGCGTTGAAATTAAATCTTCCCATCCGCCGGAAGAGGCAAGTTTTACAGAAGGAAACGTTTCTTTCGGTATCGAAGTTAACTTGGCCAAAGGAGGAAAATGTCGACGTTGTTGGAAGATTTTACCCGAAGTTAGTCAAAACAATGAAGAAATTTGTAATAGATGTAAGAAAGTGGCCAACGTCTAAAAGACTGTTTTTTTTGCTCATTAGTTTTTTGTTAACTGTATTTGTAACCTCTGTAGATCAATGGTCAAAGCAAGCAATTGTTGAGTATTTTGATCGCAATTCTCAGTTTGCAGGGATATGTCTGACGTCATGGTTTAATATCTGTATCGTCTATAATCGAGGCGTAAGTTTCGGGCTTTTTCACAGCTTGCCTTTCGATAGCTCTGCGATATTTGCATTTTTTGCTGTAGCGATCGCCTTTGCCTTATTTGTGTGGGTTGTGAGGAGCCGGAGATTAATGGTTTCTGTTTCAGTTGGATTCATTGCCGGAGGCGCTATTGGTAACGCGTTTGATCGTATTCGAATAGGGTCGGTGATTGATTTTATTGATTGGCATATTTTTGATTACCATTGGCCTTCGTTTAATATTGCGGACACGTTTATATGTATTGGAACGGCTATAATAATCTTTTATACGTTTTTAAATAGCGAATGCCGGAGCAAGACAATCTAGTAGAGCTTTTTGCAGAAACTCTCATAGGCCAACACGGAAGCGCGGAAAACACAGTTAAATCTTATGTAAGTGATTTACAGGATTTCAAAAAATTTATAGGGCGCATTCCGTTTAAGGCTGTTGTTGTAGCTAATATTACAGATTATATGGAATTGCTCCACGATCAGAAAAAGTCAAATAAAACAATCTGTCGTCATTTATCTACGCTGAGGCAGTTTTATAACTTTCTTACAGAAGAGCAGTTAATAAACCTTAATCCAACATTATACATCGATAACCCAAGTACTGCTAAGAGTTTGCCAAAATTTTTGGATATACAGTCAGTTTTTAAAATATTTCAGGCCACAGAAATGCTGAAATATCCGGAGTCTTTGCGCGCTAAGCTAATTATGCATTTTCTCTATGGAAGCGGGCTTCGTGTGAGTGAAGCTCTGGACTTAAAAGTAAATTCGATATCTTTTGATGGCCGGCATGTTCTCGTGCTTGGCAAAGGTGGGCGCGAACGCGTTGTTCCGGTCCCGAAGCAGCTATTATTTCTTGTAAAAGAGTGGACGGCTCAAAATAAGCTTATCAGTACCAGTTGGTTATTTCCATCTAATGTCCCTAAAAGAAGGCTTACCAGGCAGCGAATTTTTCAGATAATAAAAACTCTTGCCGATTTTGCGGGAATTGACCAAAATCTGGTCTCTCCGCACGTTATGCGTCATGCGTTTGCGACCCATCTTGTAAATAATGGCGCAGATCTGTTTAGCGTAAAAAAAATGTTAGGGCATCAAAGTATTACGACTACCGAAATTTATACTCATGTTAGCAACGAAAAAATGAGAGCAGAGCTTCTGGCTACCCATCCCTTATCTAAAAAAACATAATCTTGTCCTGCGTGCATTCATAGTAGTATTTTGAATTGTAAGAAAATTTAATTAAACTTGCCGAGACATGTTGTTTCTATATTTGCTTTCAGCTGCAGGAATTCTTGGGGGTTGCGTGTACAGCTTCATTGTGGGGTCGTCGCCACTTATTCTTTCATTTAGTCTTGTTTTCCTTGCAAACATTACCCTTATAGCTATTTTTTGGCGCAAACAGGCTTTAAAAGATATTTGTCACAAAAATGATGCCCTAAAAAAGCCAAACGAAGAGCGGTTGTTTGCAAATATATTCGACAACATTCCGCTGGGGATAATTTTCGTCAATGGCGAGACGATAGCCGCTTATAATAAAACATGCAAAAAGATCGTCGGAGATGATTTGGCTGTCGGGAAGAGCGTGCTTAGTATTACAACTGAAGAAAAACAAAACGACTTAAAAGCAGCGCTTGATAAAGCGGACTGTTCTTTAATGGCAAATTTTTCATTGGAATTGCCGCTGTCTGATGAAAAAAGTTGTTTCATTATTGTTTATTTCCATACGCTTCCAAAAAAACAAAACACTTCATACAGCGCTGTTTTATACATTTTAGATATTACAAGACGTTGGCAAGTTGAGCGCAAACTTCTTCAATCCCAAAAAATGCAAATGGTTGGCAAACTTGCCGGTGGAATTGCGCATGACTTCAACAACTTGTTAACTGCAATGACGGGGTACTGTGATTTGCTTCTGGCAAGATATTTGCCGAACGATCAGTCGTTTAACGATATTATGCAGATAAAGCAGAATGCGAATAGGGCGGCAAATCTTATTAAGCAATTGTTGGCTTTCTCGCGACAGCAAATATTGCAGCCCAAAATTGTTGATGTTATGGAGCAGTTGTCCGAATTAAGCGCGCTTTTAAGGCGCCTTATCGGCCCGGACATATCTTTGAAACTGGACTGCATCACCGATTTCCACGGAGCGATTAAGATCGATCAAACTCAATTTGAGCAAATAATAATAAATCTGACGGTAAATGCCAGAGACGCTATGCCGGAAGGAGGGAGCCTTACAATAACTGTGAGCAGTATTGTTCTTGACGATCAAATCAACAGTGAGATTAACAATATCCCGGTCGGTAAGTACGTCCTGCTAGAGATAAAAGACACAGGTTTAGGAGTTCCTCGGGAACATATCGCACATATGTTCGAGCCGTTTTTTTCGACCAAAGAGAAAGGGCTTGGAACCGGTTTGGGCTTATCAACCGTGTATGGCATCGTGAGGCAAATAGGAGGATTTATTTCCGTTGAAAGTAAGGTTGGCTCAGGCTCTGCATTTAATCTTTATTTTCCGTTCTGCCAAGCTAAACCGAAATTTGGTCAAGAATTCAGCCAAGCTTATATTAACGCACATAAACGCACAGTAGATCTTACAGGATTGGGCAAGATTTTATTGATAGAAGATGAGGACGCTGTAAGAATGTTTGCGGCAAGGGCTTTAAGAGACAAGGGGTACTATGTTGTTGAGGCTGTTGATGGAGCAGAAGGAATCGAATTCCTTAAAAACGATTCCAGTATATGCTTGGTTGTGAGCGACGTAGTCATGCCATTTATGGGTGGGGTTGAGTTTTTGAAACAAATTCGTGAAATGAAATTAGACATAGACATCTTATTCATTTCCGGATACGCAGAAGAAGAATTTAGATTGAAGCTGCAAGACGAACAAAAAGTCTATTTTTTGCAAAAACCATTTGGTATTCAGGAATTGGCAAGCAAGGTAAAAAGCGTCTTGCTTCCGAAAAGACGTCAACATAATTGATGCGTTAAAGTTTGTTAGTTTCAAAATTTGTTTCCTGACGACTTCACGTCCACATAGGCAGTGTGGGTCATTGAAGTCGTTAGGGGCTTTCTCATGATTTGACGAGTCGATGATTACAGAGATAACAGTTACGGGGAATTGATTCCGGCTGGAAAATCTTGTTTCGTAATGGCTGTCGTGTTTGCGCCTGATCGGACAATAAATTAACTAAAAAACAACTTTTGAAATTTGGCCAAGCGATACGCAAAATTTGCCGTATTTTATTTTTTTCTTGACTTTTTAACTGAAAGGATTATTTATTATGGGGTAAGTGTAGTCGTTTAATTAAATAAGGAGAGATGATTATGAAAAAAGAATTGTTAGCTTTATCGCTTGCCCTCGCCTCTGTCAGCGTTTGCGCAAGTTTGCCAAGAAAGTCCTTAGATTTGTCAGGACTGTCTCTAAGTGAGGCAGGCGCCATCGTTAAGATCATGACAGTTGTTGCAGAACAGAAGCTTGAGTTGCACCCTGCTGTAAGTCCAATGAGAGATGATATCCACGTTAGCGCTGGTTATTGGGGAAACATGGCTCGATGTGTAAGCGAATTACACAAAGGATTGTCTGACTTAGGTAAACAGGCGCATAATCTCGTGATAGAAATGGCGGCAAGTGGAGAATTTGTGTCTAAATCATGTGCCATCCACGATGTTCTGGCTTATTTTCCAGATCTCAGAAGAGCTTACGCAAGAAAGGTGGATTCAAGCTGCACCACGGAAACAATGCTCGCCTTCATAGCGACCTGCGCGATTGAAATAAAAGCAATGCAAGGCGCTCTTTTAGCAGTAGAGCATATTGACGTATCTTATGAAGTTGCTAAAAGGCTAGTGTTGCTTTGGGATACAACAAGGCGCACGCCCGGTTCAGAAGAGCGCTTTCATGACTTTGCCGGTTTAGCTCTAACTGAACTTGGAATTGTGCTACCCAATGATATTGCCCTGAGTAGCGAACAAGTTGAGGGGCTGCGGGAGTTTTGGTTGAGGCTGGATCCTGCTGCTAGCCCGGAAGAGCTCTTCCGTACCGTTATCAGCCACGCGCAATTTGAGCTTGGATTCGCGATGCGTCCCGGAAAAGTTCGTAGATTAGCGCGAAATATGCTTGCATTTGTGATGCGTGATATTGCCGACGAACGAACTGAAAGACTGGTGGAGTTTTGGGCGGAACAGGATTTCACTGTCGATCTGGATACACGTTTCTCGGGACTTACCGAATTCGCGTGGACTGAGTACAAACTTGATATTAAGGGTGAAATAGCCTATAAATTGGCAAGAATTGATTTTGCAATGACGAATCCTGAAATGTACGATAGATCTGCTAGGCTCGCTAAGTTGGAACGTGTGATACGTGATAGTTCCACCGCAAACGACAGACAAATTAAAAACCTGATGGATTTCTGGGGTAGACGGTGTTGTTATGCTGCTAATGTCGGTTTAAGTACCAAAGTCGATCGCTTAATCGACTATGCGAGAACTAAGTTTGGAGTTGATATTGAACCTGACGCTATATTTGAAATTGAGTGCGGATTCGCGGCGCATCCTGGGCTTGAATTGATTCGGGAGTATCTATTACGGCAGGATGAAATGACAGAAGCATTTGACAGAAGCGTAAATGGGCCTGATGGGGTTTATGAGTAGGACAAATAATACTTAGCGCAATAATTAAAACACGGGCAAGTGCGACTGAACGCTTGCCCGTTTTTGCTGTTACAAAAATTGTATGAGCGCATCACGGCTCGTCATCGCAAAACTCTAGCCTCACATTTTTACTGTTAACATATATAGTGGCATTGTAACACCTCCCGTCCGCCGTAAAACTGCCCATGTGCCCGACTTTCCGACGTTCCAATTTTTTCAAAATCGTATGCATTAAAATGAGGGGCAGCCAGACTTAGTTGACATGGCATCTGGATTTTGAGTGCGTTACTCTCGTGAGTCTGTTATTTGAGGTTCCTTCTTGTAGAAGAAGATCTGGTCTGTTTTATCTTTAGATTTTCTTTCTGATGAAATTATTTTGAGCTCTCGAAGTTTTTTTAGAGTCAGACAAATAATGGAAGCGGAAAAACCGGATTCATTAGCCGTTCCAAGATGTGAGAAGTAAATGTATCTAAATTTATCTAGGAAATAACAAGCAAAAGCAAAGCGTCTACGACGAAATGTGCGCATGCCGTTTTTGTCTGTAGCAATAAAGAGCCATTTTAGAAGATCCTTATAATAAATTAAAACCTCAATAATTCGTTTAACATAATATTTATTATGCAACTTTTGGAAAAGCTCCCAAAAAACTCTATAATCCAAGAAACACAGACCTTGAAATAACTCCATGCCAACTTTCCGGCGGTCAACGTCAACGTGTCGCTCTATCGGCCGAGCAATTGTTCGTAAGCCGAAGGCCTTTCTGTTTGATGAGTCTCTATCGAGCTTTGATGCCGCTCTTCGCTATGAGATGCGTTACAAGACGTATTGCAAATGATATCTATATGGCTATCATTATGGTTTTTCTCGCATTTTTTGGTGTTTTTGCTAATTGAGAAAAAATCTCTTCGTCATAATCAATCCTGTAGAGCATCAAGGCGCTTACGCACTTCTTCGTCGAAAGTGCAGGAGGTTTTTGTGCTCGTAGCTAAGGGAACTATATACAAAAAATCATCCCAGAAAGCTTTTTAGCGTTTTCATTTTGACATTCTCGACGATTGAACCATACCGAAAACTGGCGTTTGGTTTTTGCGTTTAGCCTCCGCACTCCTTTTGTGCGCACACCTAAGTGTTTGTTCTTTGC
>JAIRWN010000025.1 GCA_031268985.1 Holosporales bacterium | reverse complement strand
GGAGTCTATTTTACCACATTATTTGAGATCTTGCACCTGTTTTCTTTTGTGTGCTTTCTTATTTTTCGCTCTGTCTTTCCATGGCTTTTACTCTCGTTTTGCGCGGGTGGTAACACTTTACGCTTTACTGCAAAACAATATCGGACGGTATGTGTTTTCTCGCGCTCAAATCGAACAATTTGAATTGGACGACGAAGTAGATACAATTGCCATGAAAGCAGCCGAACTTCTCCGAAGCGCCAACAACCCAAAAGACAAGGGAGCTGGGGGTGAACCCGGTGAAATATTGCTTTATTTGTTTTTGGAGCAGAAATTGGGCGCACCAAAACTGTTGAGCAAAATCGAACTTAAAACCGCAGGAAATCAATACGTTTTTGGAAGCGATGGAGTGCATCTTCTGCATTCTGCTGATGGAGTGCAATTGATTCTAGGCGAATCAAAGATAGTCGGAGACCTAAAATCTGCGGCCAGCAATGCTTTTGTTTCTATCCTAAAAGTACAGGCTGAGCCCGCGAACGAGGTGCGGCTTGTCGAAACAAGTATTTTCAAAGAAGCTTTTAGCAAGAAGGAAACGGCTAAGTACATCAAGAGTCTTATTATCCCTTCAAAGCGCGACTTGAGCATAGCGGCGGATAAGGCCTTTGGCATCTTTTTGGGGTATACGCTTGGCATTAACGCGAAAGGCAAATCCAATCAACAATATCGTGATGCAGTGCAAGCCAAAATGTTAAGCGATATCAGTGAAATTGCGCCTTATATCGCAAAAAGAATCGCTGACAACCATCTGGAAAACTACTCTTTCTATTTTTATATTCTTCCATTCGATGATGCAGAGCACGATAGGGCCGCTTTTATCAATAGGCTGAAAGGGGGCGGGACGCGTGACTGAGAGCTTTGGCGAGTTACTATATAGAGATATTGATTCAAATCCATATTTAAATGAAATTTATGAAGCGGTTTTATTCAACTACTCTCTAAGGCTCTTGAAAAACAAGAAAACCGAAGCGCGGGATATTGAACTGTCTCATGCCCTTCGGTTCGCAGATATCTTATCGAAATCAATACACCAAACAAAAGCAGAAAAACATAAAATATGGGCCCAGGAAATCGCGGCTCTTCTGAATGAGCTGTACCCCAAAAATAGCCAAGTGCAATACTATCTTAGCTCTATCCTGATGAATACTGGAAATTATCGAGGCCTAAAACTATCTGACAGCACCGTGTCATTTTTCGGGACAAACTTGCTTGACTGGTCGTATAACGAATTTATCCGCGAAACAATGAAAATCCCAGCTGATCCAGAGCGACATTTCTTTAAGTCACAGAAGCGCGTCTACGACGGGCTGAAAGCGCAATACTTCAGCTATTCAGGCCCTACATCCATGGGAAAATCATTCATTATGCGAATGTTTATTAAAAAGCAAATCATGGATGGCGAGAAAAAGAATTTCGCGATTCTCGTGCCTACGAAAGCGCTGATTAACGAGGTGTCAAGCAGTATTGTTGATGACTTAAAGGGCTTGCTTGCTCAGCAGGACTATAAAATGGTCACTTCCGCAGGCGCGTTAGCACTGGAACGACAGCACAACTTCATTTTAGTGTTAACGCCGGAAAGGCTTTTGTATCTGCTGCTAGAAAAGCAGAACTTCCATATTGACTACTTATTTGTGGATGAGGCTCACAAGATATCCAGTCAAGACAGCCGCAGCGCAATCTATTTTAAAGTGATTGATCTGGTCGCTCGGCGGTACTTAGATACACATATTATTTTTTCATCTCCCAATATTCCAAACCCGAATGTCTATTTGAGGTTGATTCCAGCAATAGATGCAAACGTTACCCCTTCAATTGCTTGTACATATGCGCCGGTTAGCCAAACAAAGTATTTGGTCGATTTAACTACGGCTAACTGCGTTAAAGTATTCAATGAACACGCAAACAAATTTTTAGATATCTGTTCGTTTAAGGGCTCTGTTGGGTTATGCCAGCTAATTAAAGTGATTGGCAAAGAAAAGAACAACATCGTCTACTGCAGTTCAAAGGCCAAAGCAATTGGATATGCTTTAGAATTCGCGGATAATCACTGTAAAAGCATTACGGTCAGTTCCGAACTGAGAGCGTTGATTAATGATGTCCGAACAGAAGTGCATTCGGATTATTATTTGGCTAAAGTTTTAGAAAAAGGTGTGGCGTACCACATTGGCTATCTTCCTACGGATATTCGGATGCGTATTGAGGAATTGTATAGAAGCGGAGATATTCATACCGTGTTTTGCACAAGCACATTGGTAGAAGGTGTGAATTTGCCTGCGGAGAATCTTTTTATTACAAGCTATAAGACTGGCTTAGCAGAAATGAAGCCTGTTGAGTTCAGAAACTTAATTGGTCGCGTTGGTCGCATTGAATACAACCTGTACGGCAACGTATTCTTGGTCAACCAAGATGACGAGCGGACAAGTAAAAAATTCGAGTCGCTTCTCAAAACAGAAATCCCACAACAAAGTTTATCTCTTTTGACTGAGTTGACTGGTGCGCAAAAGAGAAAAATCATTGAATGCTTGCTTGAAGGTAATATAGAGCTTTTGAAATACCCAGAAAAACACACTGACGAAAATTATGCGTTAATGAGAAAATTCGCAATTATTCTGCTAAGGGATATCCAAACTCACAACGCCACTAGTCGAGTATATCAGGAGTTCTCGCAGTACTTGGATGACCAAAAGGTCGCAAAAGTTCTGTCTGCCTTTAGCAATCATTCGCATACGGATGATGATATTAATGTATCTGTTGATCAATTGGACAATTTACATAAGGCTATCGCCAAAGGACTTGAATATCCAAAGAGAAATTCTGAAGGATTGTTTGAACATATGCTCATACTCCATAAAACAGGTTTTTGCTTATACACATGCAAATAGTATAGGCTATTCGGCAAAAAATCGCAAGATTTCTCTTGGCTTACAATTTCTGCCGCCTTTATCTTTCATGGCTAATGTTCTTCCTGACAACGTTCCGTGATCGCGATACCACCAATGTCACCAACGAAGCGGAAAACCATGCTGATCTGCTGACAACGTTTGCCGCTGCTTTTGTTGGGCGCATGTATTTCGATCCGCTCCACCAACTCGTTCAGCAGCGTCGGGGTCAATTCCGTCACATGGGTATGCTTGCGCACTTGCGCCAGAAAACGGCT
>JAIRWN010000007.1 GCA_031268985.1 Holosporales bacterium | reverse complement strand
CCAACGACTACTCGGCCTCTTTATTACCGCCGGTTGCCGACCAATCTCTCCCCGCAGCCCGTGTCTTCTCACGGTTGTATTACAGATGCAGAGCATAACCTTGATGAGAGGCCAGTTGGAGGCGATAACGGAAACTGCAGCCAGCTAAGCGTTTCCGAGCTCTGCGTCAGCAAACATATTTATGTAATGTGGAGTAATAGTTGAGGTTATGAAGAGATAAAACAGACGTGAAGTTAAGGTCGTATTACCCGCAGAATCGCTCTAAGCGGCCTGCTCCCGCCCAAATGGGGGCTTCCATCCAGGCCAAGCTTTGATTGTGTTGGAAGGCCTCGTTGATCTCAGCTCTTTGTTTTTTCTAATTGCTTTCGTAAGGTATACGCCAAGAATAGAATGAGATTTGATCCGAGGAATTTTAAGATTCAAATCAATGCAATAATCCAACATTACTTATATAAAACTAACACACTTACCATCCAGCAAGTCTTTAATATAACTCTTCTCTGCTTCATCGCGCATATTAAAAAGGCTTCCATTCTCTCCAGACAATCTTCAATAAAATCACACGCTAACTTAGCCTCTCTTAAGTATTTCACCACATCCTTTCACTCGGTTCCTCAGGAATAAATGAGAGCCCAATAATGCGAATACCGCATCCATAGCAACGAAGATAACAACTTAAAATCTTTATCCATCCCATCTCGAATAAACCTGTCAATAGCATCTTTCTTAGACGATAAAATAAAAAACTTCATCCCCCAACAAATTACACTCATAAATATCAAAATTATCTCCCAACCCCAGCTTGTAAAGTTTAAGTATTCGCCTTAGTCTCGCGTATGCCTATCACCAAACTACCTTCTAAACCTATAAGCTCTTTTCTTGTGTGATTACACATATAATCCAGCGAGCTTGCTTTAAATCTGTCAAACACACCCAACATCTTCTTCTTGATTCCGGAAACCTCGTTCTTATGGCAAATCTTCTTCTGCTCAATATTTGATGAATTCTTTACCCGTCAATATCTCATGCCGCCTTCTTCCCCACCTGTGTCTACAGCCGCGACGGGTTTATATCCTCTCAGGATTGCGCTCTTCAAGTTTTGATTTTAACTACGCATTCAAACAAGCGTCAATATTTCTGCATATTTTTATGGACGCTATCTTTGCTCCGCCTAAAAACTCGTTCACTTTGCTTAAAAGCAGCGGAGAGCTGTACTGCGCTTCTACAAGTTTAGTATTTTTTGCTTTTACGTACAGAACTAAACCGTTGTCGTTTGATTTTGATATTTTTTCAGGCCAAGTAAATCCGCTTAAGTAACTGCCAACAATAGCTTTCCAATAAACGTACAGATCCGAAAATATCATCCCCTTCTTTTCCATAGCAGGCCTGCAGATGCCATAGACCAAATCGCATATCTGAACAGGTTTTCTGATACGCCCCTCATAGCCCGTCTTAAGCATGTCTTTAGCTGAATTTTCCAGGAACTCCGGCTGATCTCATAACTTTTTCAGCTCCAGTATATATAAGCATTGGCGCAGCCAGGCATATAGAAGAAAATGTTCCGACAATAATACCGAACAAGATCGGCATACTGAAAGACGCGATAACTTCCCCCCCCAAGCAATACAAAACAAAAAGAGCAAGCGCGGTAGTAAAAGAAGTCAAGATGGTGCGAGAAAGGGTTTCGTTTACGCTTTTGTTGATTAAGACGGTCAGTTCTTTTGTCCCTGTTTTGCGCATATTTTCGCGTATACGGTCAAATATGACGACGGCATCGTTTATAGAGTAACTTAAGGTGGTCAGTATCGCTATGAGCGCGTTTGTGTTGAACTCAAACGAATGAAAAATTCCATAAAATCCAAGCACAGCCAAGCCGTCATTTAAAAGGCTTAAAATCCCACAAACGGCGAACTGCCATTCGAACCTGATCCAAATGTAAAGCAAAATAAGCAATAATGCCGCCAAACTTGCATAAATTCCGTCAGTTATAAGTTCTTTACCCATTTGCGGGCCAACAGATTCAACCCGACGATATTCTATATCGCCAAGAGCAGATTTAATTTTTCCCAGCGTCAGTTCACGGTCTTTTGGCAACGAGAGCCCAATATTTTGTACACGCACAAGCACGTCATTGCCAGACCCAAGCCCTTGCAACGTTACATCGCCCAGGCCAAGTTTTGAAAGATTACTGCGCATTTCTCCTATGTTAGGCTTTTCTTGCGACCGAACCTCAAGCAAATATCCGCCTTTGAAATCTACGCCATAGTTGACCCCGCGTATAGCTAGAGCAAGAATAGAAACAAAAATTAACGCTCCGAAAATAGCAAAAAATATAAATCGATTCTTTACAAAATCAATTTTTGTGTCGTGCGGTATGAAGTTTATACTCAATTTCCGATCTCCTTTAAACTGTAACATGCTCAGATGAGCATATTTTGCTGCCTTTTTCCCCTCAAATACCAATTGTCAACAATAAACCTCGTAAGTGTTATCGCCGTAAACATAGATGCAAGAATACCGAGAGATAGCGTAACTGCAAATCCTCTTATAGGGCCTGACCCAAATATATACAGGCAGGCTGTTCCAAATAGCGTTGTCAAGTTAGAGTCCAATATAGACGAAAACGCTCTATTGTATCCCGCTTCTACCGCTTGGCGTGGTTTACTCCCCCCTCTTAGTTCTTCACGTATTCGTTCATTTATCAAAACATTGGCGTCAACTGCCATACCGACGGTCAATGCAATTCCGGCAATGCCCGGCAAAGTCAGGGTGGCTTGTAAGCACGATAAAGCTGCAATCAGTAAAACTATATTAAACACAACGGCTATGCTGGCTATAAAGCCAAAATTTCCGTACACAACAACCATAAACAAAGCAACAAATACGATCGCAATAATAGTGGCTGTAGTTCCGGCTTTTATCGAATCCGATCCCAAACCGGGCCCAACGGTGCGCTCTTCAACTGCTTTCAACGGAGCGGGCAGCGCCCCGGCCCGCAATAGCAAAGCAAGATCGTTTGCTTCTTGCGCGCTGAAATGGCTGCTGGTTATACGTCCGGCTCCCCCTGTGATAGCCTCTTGTATGGTAGGCGCGCTTATGATCTTGCCGTCCAACACAATCGCGAACCGTTTCCCTACGTTTTCTCGTGTGACTTTTGCGAAACGCTTAGCTCCAATGTTGTTAAATTTAAAACTAACCTGCGATCTGTTAAACTCATCGTATTCTTGACGCGCATCGGTAAGCATGTCGCCGCCGACCATGGATTGGTTCCTGACCGCGATATACCCGCTGCTGTCTGCATGGGGCAGATATTGATATCCTGTTCCTACCATAGGCGAAGTTGGACGCGATGACAGCTCGGGAGCGGAATTTTCGACCAGCCTGAACGTAAGTTTTGCAGTACGCCCAATTAGAGCCTTTACCCTTGCGGGATCTTGAACTCCTGGGATTTGTACTAGAATACGATCTGCACCTTGTCTGGTAATAACCAGCTCACGCGTACCGGAAGCGTCGATACGCCGCCTTATAATCTCGATAGATTTATCAACAATTTCGCGGTACATAGCTTGTTTGGCTGACTCATTAAGGGTTATTTCTACATCTTCTTCTTTTATGGACACAGAGAAGTCACGGTCTATATTCGACAACGTGTTGTGAGCTTGGGCAACTTGAGTTGCATCATCAAGTTTGAATTTTAAACTTTTTTCCCCGAGTTTTGCGGCGTAAGGCAAACCGGAAAACCTTATATTGCCCTTTCTAAGCGTCTGACGGATTTCTTGAGACAACTGAGAAAGTCTCTCTTGTTCGGCACAGTCGAGGTCAACCTCCATGAGCAAATGCGAACCGCCGCTTAAATCAAGCCCTAGGCACACGGCGTCTTTAGGAAACCAAGACGGCAATTTATTCAACATTGAAATAGGCAGAATATTTGGGACAGCCAGTATAATCCCTAAGAGGCATATCCCACAAACGACGTAGCGTTTAATTTTATCTGTACTGTTCATACAACCGCCTCTTAGATTTATTTTATTACTTTTAAAGCAAATGAGAGCCAACTTTCAATCAATAAATACTCAATTGCTTAAAATTTCATAAAACAATGTGTGAAGAGATGGAGTCTATTTTCAGTTGAGCTCTGGGTTCATAAATTTACTCTTGGATCTAGGCATATTTTCGGAGTATATTTACATCGAATTTTTCAAAATTTTGAGGAAAGGTTGATGAATGGGGTTATTGATAATCAGAGCGGGGGGGGGGGGGTAGCCATTACCGCCGCTCTCTAGCATGCCTTGCCCTAGTTTTTGGAACGCTTGCTTCGTCTTGCTGCAGCGCAGGAGGATCGGAAGGACGTTCTCTCTTGTTTTACCTCGGCTTCACAGGTAACTATTCCGACTCAGGC
>JAIRWN010000026.1 GCA_031268985.1 Holosporales bacterium | reverse complement strand
GGTAAATTTTGACGATTTTTCATGCGGATTATCGTATAGGGTAGGTATTAAGCTCGGGAATTATTTTATTCCTTATGTTCTTGTAGGAATGGAGTACAACTTCCTGAAAAAAGACGGTCGCAATTAATTGAAAAATATTTAGCGTAGAAAGCGTTACACATAACCTCAATGTAAGACGCTATTCTGATAAGAGAGGCTGAAAATGCCCGTTCTGATATTACGATTTAGTTTTTTTACCGTCCGAAGCGGCGTTTGCGGCTGGAGTAGGTCTCTAGAATCTCATCTAAATCAGATTCTGTTACATCCGGAAGAAGTTTGTCGCAAAAAAACAATTCTGAGTACGCGAATTGCCAAAGAAGGAAGTTGCTGACACGAAACTCGCCGCCGGTGCGTATCAAGATATCCGGATCTGGAACGCCAACTGTATACAAGGATTCGTTCAGATCCTTTTCGCTTATGGAATTTGGAGTTAATTCGCCGTTCAAAACCTTTTTGCAAAGATTGCGCGCAGCGTTTACGATATCAAGCCTGCCGCCATAATTAATAGCGAAAACAACCGTTATAAGATTATTGTCTTTAGTTAAATTTTCAGCGCGCTCTATCCCCTTCACAATGCTAGGACGAAGGCCGCTTCGATCCCCAACGATGCGAACCTTATACCCTTTTTCAGCATATTCGTCAATCTTGCGGGACATAATCTGCTCTTCCAGCAAATTCATGAGATAATCGATTTCTTCCTGAGTTCGTTTCCAGTTTTCGGTAGAAAATATGAATGAAGTAAAAAATTTTACGCCTCTTGACGCAGCGGTTTTTATTAAGGCTTCCAAGGTATCCAGGCCTCGCCGATGTCCAAGTTTTCCCGGCAAACTGTGAGCCTTTGCCCATCGCCTGTTTCCGTCAGCAATAAGCGCAATATGAGTTGGTATTGCCTTGTTTTCTTGGAGCATGATTTTATATGCGCATTATATCTTTTTCTTTCGCAGAAAAAGTCTCATCTATTTGTTTTATGAATTCGTCAGTAAGTTTTTGCACCCGGGAAGAAAAACGTTTCTGTTCATCCTCTGATATTTCTTTATTTTTCTCTTTTTGTTTTATGCTGTCCATTCCGTCACGACGAATATTTCTTACCGACACGCGGGCATTTTCGGCGTATTTGGCCGCAACTTTAAGCAGCTCTTTCCTTCGTTCTTCACTAAGATTAGGAATCGTAATGCGCATTACGGCTCCTTCAATCACCGGATTTAAGCCTAACCCGGCCTCGCTTATTCCACGTTCGACCGCTTTCACCTGTTCTCGATCCCAGACCTGAATCCCCAGCGTTCTCGCATCCAAAACACTAACGGATGCGACCTGATTAAGCGGTATACGATCATTGCCGTAAGCTTCAATTTGAACGTTATCCAAAAGATCAACCGAAGCTCTATTGGCTCTCAGGGTTTTGAAATCCCGATGCAAAACGTCAAGACTGTTGCTCATACGCTTATTTAGATCAGTCAGGACTATCTCACTCATTCCTTTTCTCCAGAAACAAACGAACATCTACAATTGCCGTAGATTACGTCTACCACGTTTGATGGAATTTTTACTGAAAAAACCACAATTGGCAGATTGTTGTCCCGCGCAAGTATTATTGCCGCCGCGTCCATAAAGCTAAGATTCCCTTCAATAATCTTGGAGTAACTTATTTTTTCAAGAAAAACAGCATTATCGTCTTTTATCGGATCTGAGCTGTAAATCCCGTCCGCCTTATGAGTTCCCTTAAAAAGCACCTCGCATTTAAGCTCTATAGCCCTTAACGCTGCGGCTGTATCAGTCGTAAAAAAAGGAACCCCTATTCCAGCCGACAAAATAACTATACGTCCTTTGTCAAGATGTCTTAATGCATGATTGTTTATGTATGGCTCACAGACTTCTTGCATACGTACCGACGACATCACCCGCGATTCTTTCCCAAGTTTGCCAAGAGCGCTGTGAAGAGCAAGAGCGTTTATTACGGTGGCCAGCATCCCCATAAAATCGCCGCTTACTCGTGATACGCCATACTCTGCGCCATGAGAGCCGCGAAAAATATTGCCCCCGCCCACAACTATAGCGATCTGCACGCCACTGTCTGCCAGTTTGGCAATTGCTTTAGCTAATGTGAACAGATATGCATAATCTATGCCGTGCTCACGCCCGCTCATAAGAGCTTCACCGGACAATTTCAATAATATGCGCTTAAATTTGCGATTAAAAAAGCTCACAAAAAGCCCTTTTATCCTAAAACGAGCTTAATCTAAAGGGTAAGCTCGTTTTATGCAAGTAAAATTTAACATATAATTAACTTTCCGTGACAATCGGCGTTTGGTAGTAGTATATAAAGCCAAGTATGCCGGCAGTGGGATAAGGATGAACTTCAAAGACATGACAAATGCAGTGCGATTCTTGGCAATCGATATGATTGAGAACGCAGGCTCGGGTCATCCCGGAATAGCTCTTGGGTTTGCCGATGTTGCAAGCATTCTTTTTCGTGATTTTTTAAGGTTTGATCCAAGTAATCATCTTTGCCCGATTCGGGACAGGCTGGTTTTATCGGCCGGCCATGGCAGTGCGCTGCTCTATTCTCTTATGTTTTTGACAGGATATAAAAAAGTAACGCTTGAAGATATTAAAAATTTTCGTCGAAAGAACTTCAAATGCAGCGGCCATCCAGAATATGGCCTGCTTGACGGGATAGAATCGACAACGGGCCCTCTTGGGCAGGGCTTTGCAAACGCAATCGGTCTGGCGCTTGCCGAAAGAATAAAAGGTAAAAACAATTTCACTTACGTTATTGCTGGTGACGGAGATCTGATGGAGGGAATTTCGCACGAGGCAGCCTCGTTTGCGGGCGCTATGGCGCTCGGCAAGCTTATAGTGCTATTTGATGACAATCAGACAACTATTGACGGAAAAACAGCAATAACATGCAAGGATGACGTCCGTATGCGTTTTTGCGCTTATAACTGGCATTATCAAAGCATTGACGGACATAATGAGCATGAGATTGTAACCTCAATTTCAACTGCGCAAGACGACCCTAGGCCGTCGATAATTGCTTGTAGGACGACAATAGGTTGGGGAGCTCCAACGAAATCCGGATCTCCCAAGTGCCATGGATCTCCTTTGGGAGAAGAGGAAATTGCGGCCATGCGAAGAAATCTTAACTGGAATGCTGAACCGTTTACTATTCCGCAGGAAATACTGGCTTGCTGGCGACAGGTTGCGCAGAAACGAGTGTTAAATGAGACATATAAGCCTTATGTCCTTCCGTGCGAAAAAATCAAAAGCGCTATCAAACAAATAAAGTATGAATTTGCAAAAAGCAACAAACCGGCCGCGACCCGAAAGGCGTTTCAGTCAGCGATAGATGTTTTATCCCTCATATTGCCCGGGCTTGTTGGCGGATCGGCCGATCTTACTCCTTCCAACGGAACGCAAGGCAAAGATATGTTTGCGATAACTGCGGACGAATATCGCGGCAGATACGTTCATTATGGAATACGTGAGCACGCTATGGGGGCTATTATGAATGGCTTAGCGTTATATGACGGCGCAATTATCCCATACGGCGGCACTTTTTTGTGTTTCTCAGACTATATGCGCGCAAGCGTCAGAATGAGCGCGATGATGAAACTTGGGGTCATATATGTTTTTACCCATGATTCGATCGGTGTTGGCGAAGACGGGCCGACTCATCAGCCTGTTGAGCATCTTACAAGTTTGCGTGCTGTCCCGGGGCTGAATGTGATGCGTCCGGCTGACAGTATTGAGACTGCTGAGTGCTGGGAAATTGCAGTACAAAATCGAAACAAGCCTTCAGCGCTTATTCTTTCTCGTCAAGATCTGCCGGTTATAAATAACTATCGAGACCAAAATATGTGCCGTTTTGGCGCTTATTTGCTTGATGGGGCGGACATTAAGAAAAATAGAGATCTTACGTTGATCGCCACAGGTTCAGAGGTCAGTCTTGCTTTATCTGTGAAAAAAAGGTTGCTAGCCTCCGGCATCAATGCGGCCGTAGTGTCAATGCCTTGTTGTGAACTATTCGACCAACAAAACAACAAATATAAGGCCGATGTTTTGGGAAACATTCCTATTGTATCTCTGGAAGCCGGATCAACTTTAATGTGGGCGAAATATACCGGACGTCAAGATCGTTGCATTGGCATAGATAAATTTGGCATATCAGCGCCTTGTGACGATGTTTATGAACACTTTGACTTGACCGCTCGAAAAATCGCCCAAAAATGCAAAAATATTTTGCGTAGAGCTTAATGCTGACAACTCGGCAGTAAAAATAAACTGTCTGTCGGATTATTATTAACAAAAGACCGACGTTACATGGCTATTGTAGCACAACTTAAACGTCTTTTCACGTGAAGTTCGGTTTACATATTTACACGCAACGATAAACCAAACCTATTCTTTGGCTGTGAATCATATTCAATGGGCGGGACATTGCCCGCTTTCTTCGTAGAACGAGCAAAAGTATAAGAAACTTCAAGCGAGGCTCGCTCGCCGAATGCTGCTTTTGCACCGACACATGGCCTCCATCCGATTGTATGATAGTGTTGCGAAATAGCGTTTCCTTTAATTATTCCCATATCAGCACCGGCGAAAATTAATGCATATGGCGTAACCGAAAGCAGAACCTTTGGCGTCAACGAACCGCCTATTAATTTCAAATCTGCCGTCCCTTTCTTATCGAAGGCTGCGCTTTTATGACCGATCGGCGAAACTCTCAGCAAAACGCTGCTGCCTAAGAATAGTTTGTTGCCGAATTTATCATCTCTACTATCTGTATCTGGTTCAAAGTCGCACTCTAGACCTGTCGCGTCATTGGCCAATTTGCCTGAAGCGAGCTCCACATCATAAGACAGAGCAAACGCTGAACCTCTGCCCAACGCAAGCAAGACAACAAAAATCCCACCTATTTTAAGAGCTAGTCCAAACCTTTCCATGACAAGCATTATACCACAAATTTTATATAACTTAAAACCATATGATGAAGTTTTAGTAAAATCAGCTCTTCTTACACTACATATCATTATGCCTTACAAACGATTCATAAACAAGCGGCACCCAAAATTTTAGAAGTTCTTGAATTCTTTCTGCATAAACCCTTATCTCATACTGCGCATGGGATGAATTTCTTAGCTTTATAAACCTTAAGAGATTATGTAAATCAATTTTCCAATATAGTTCGGTATAAGTATTAAGGGGTATAATGTTGCGGGCGATTTCCCTGGCTAAACCGAGGTTGATAAGTTCTTTATACTTATCATGAGCAAGTTTTGAAACAGATTTAATCGTCGAAATTATTTCTTTAGCTGTTTGCGGTGGTAAAGCCTCGCCGCTCGCTTGCTTATTGGACTGCGACTGAGCGCAGATACGGCTGATATTGGGCACGTAAAATTCATCGTGCAGAACTGAATACCTTGCAGAATATTCATTAACGCTTGCGGTTCGATGACGAAGCCACTGTCTTGCAACGAATAGAGGCATTTTGATGTGCAGCTTGATCTCGCACATTTCAAACGGCGAAGTATGGTCATTACGCATAAGGTAATCAATGAGGCCGGCGTCCTGCTTTGATTGTTTTGTTCCTTTGCCGTAAGATACCCGCGCCGCTTGAACTATAGAACTGTCGTCGCCCATATAGTCTATTATGCGTATAAACCCGCGATCCAAAACCGGTATAACCCGGCCGAGTATAGAATTAAACGATTCGATAGAAACTCTTTTTAGATCCGTATTTTCACTCGACATAACAAACCAAAGGTTTACAGAACCGAAAATTATCTTACTTCATAAGAATTGAAAAATGTAACGAATTGTGTTCTAATCAGAAGTGCTGAGGTTTTGTGAGATGCAAGGTTGTTTCTATGCCAAGTAAAGTTAGCTTTTCAGTGGGACAGTCAGTTGTTTATCCTGCGCACGGTATAGGTAGAATAGCCGACATTGAGAAGCAGATTATAGAAAATACAAGCCTGGATCTTTTTGTCATTTTCTTTGAAAAAGAAAATATGAAGCTTAAGGTGCCTTTCAATAAGGCGAGCTCTGTTGGGCTTAGGCCTATTTGTTCACGCGAACAGATGAAAGAGGCTTTGCAAGTTTTTGAAGTGCCGTATAAGCCTAAGCGTATGCTGTGGAGTCGCAGGGCTCTGAAGTACGAAGCAAAAATAAATTCTGGAGACGTGGCGCAAATAGCGGAAGTTGTTAGGGATTTGTTTTGTTCCTCAATCGGGGGCAAGCAATCGTACAGTGAACGCTTGATGTATCAGTTGGCTTTGGAACGGCTGGTAGGGGAATACGCGGCGATAGAGGGATTGGATGAAGGCGCAGCGTTTCAGCGTTTGGAAAGAGTTTTGCAGGCCGCCTAGTAATGTAATTGAATTCAGGTATTTTTAGTTGTCCTTAAGGAGTTAATTTTTATGGCCGGCAGTTTGAATAAGGTCATGTTGATAGGTAACCTCGGGAGCGATCCCGAAGTTCGCGTGAGCCAGGATGGGGCAAAAATCGTTAACTTAAGGCTGGCCACATCGGAAAGCTGGAAAGATAAAACAACCGGCGAGCGTAAAGAGCGCACAGAGTGGCACCGCGTTGTTGTTTTCAATCAAAATCTTGCCGAAGTGGCTTCGAAGTACTTGCATAAAGGGTCGAAGGTGTTTGTAGAAGGACAGTTACAAACAAGGAAATGGCAAGATACCGTCGGCGTTGACAGGTACTCGACCGAGGTTGTGGTGTCGAACTTTCGCGGGGAAATAACCATGCTGGACAGCAAATCGACCGGCGCTTCGCAAGGAGATAATCTTAGCAGCGGTTCGGACGTCAATGTTGCTTTCAGCAGCGTAGATCCACCTAAGGATCTCGACGACGACATCCCGTTTTAATGTTCCGGTTTATCAATCTGTTTTAAATTATTGAGGAGTTAACTTTGGCAACAGAAGTGGAGGATAAAGACGTCACTCTGGCTCCGCTGGATGCCGAGATGAAAAAGTCTTACCTTGATTACGCAATGAGCGTAATAATTGCCAGAGCGCTGCCTGATGTGCGTGATGGCCTTAAGCCCGTACATAGACGGATTTTGTACGGAATGAAAGAGGGGGGCTGCGAATATAACAAACCGCACAGAAAATCTGCAAGAATAGTCGGCGACGTAATGGGGAAATACCACCCCCATGGCGATGCGCCTATATACGACTCGATGGTTCGTATGGCGCAAGACTTCTCTATGAGGTCGCCGCTTGTGGACGGGCAGGGAAACTTCGGTTCAATGGACGGAGATTCCGCAGCGGCCATGCGTTATACCGAGGCGCGTCTTTCTAAAATATCCCATTGCGTGTTTGAGGATCTCGACTTTGATACGGTCGATTTTCAACCAAACTATGATGGATCTACGGTCGAGCCAACCTTAATGCCGGCAAGATTCCCAAACCTTTTGGTTAATGGCGCAGGCGGAATCGCCGTTGGAATGGCAACAAATATCCCAACCCATAACCTTGGGGAAGTGATTGACGCGTGTCAGGCAATAATTGACAACCAAAGTATCGGGATCGAAGAGCTTATAAAAATAATTCCCGGACCGGATTTTCCTACGGGAGCGTCGATAATCGGACGTAGCGGCATATACGGCTATTACAACTGCGGACGTGGTGCAGTCATAATAAGGGCGAAGACTCATGTTGAAGAAATCAGGAGCGGAAAGTTTGCGATTGTTGCAACTGAAATTCCGTATCAAGTTAATAAAGCTCGTTTGGTTGAGCGTATCGCTGAGGTCGTAAATGACAAAACGATTGAGGGAATATCGGATCTTCGTGATGAATCGGACCGCGAAGGGGTCAGAGTAGTTATTGAACTAAAAAGAGACGCCTCGCCGGATGTGATTCTAAATCAACTTTACAGGCATACACAACTTCAGACGTCTTTTGGCGTTAATATGTTGGCTCTGCATAACGGCTTACCGATTCAGATGGGGCTGAAGGAGGTGCTGGTCGCCTTTTTGGACTTTAGGCGGGAAGTGATTATAAGACGCACGAAATTCGAGCTAAACAAAGCGAGAGAGCGTGCTCATTTGCTGATAGGATTGGCCCTTGCCGTTGCAAATATAGACGAGTTAGTAAACCTTATAAAAAGCAGCAGAGATGCCCAGGAAGCAAAACAGCGCCTATTAATCAAAAAATGGGCAGTTGCCGATATTTCGGCTTTGATAAATCTGATCGACGATTCCGGAAACGCCGTTGAGAACGGCAGTTGCCAACTTACTGAGCGTCAAGCTCAGGCTATACTGGATCTGCGGCTGCAAAAACTGACCGGGCTTGAGCGTACCAAGATCGATGACGAGCTTAAGTCTCTGGTAAGCAGCATTTCTGATCTTTTGGACATTCTATCTTCACAGATCAGAATTACTCAGATCATAAAAAATGAATTGACCGAGATAAAAAACAACTTTGCCGATTTTCGTAGAACCTCTATTGAGGATGGGGATATAGACATTGAAGACGAAGATCTTATCGAGCAAGAAGACATCGTAATAACCGTAAGTAAAGCCGGTTATATAAAGCGTGTGCCTCTTGCACAATATAAACTTCAAAAGCGAGGGGGCAAGGGACGCATAGGTATCGACATGCGTGAAGAAGACTTTGTGCAAGACATCTTTTTTGCAAATACCCATACGCCGGTGTTGTTCTTTTCAAATAAAGGAATGGCATATCAGGCCAAGGCTTACACTCTGCCGCAGGGAACGCTTCAGTCTCGTGGTAAAGCTATAGTTAATATGCTTCCGCTTTCCGAAGGCGAAGCTATATCTACTGTTTTGGTTTTACCTAAAGAAGAGGAAGAAAATTGGGAGAATCTTAACATCGTTTTTGCGACCTCTAAGGGCAATGTCCGCAGAAACAAGATGGATGATTTTCTGAAAATAAGAACTAACGGTAAAATTGCTGTAAAGTTAGAGGAGGGGGAAGGTTTAATTGCCGTAGCCGTATGTAAAGACAATGTCGACATAATGCTATCCACTTATAGGGGAATGTGCGTAAGGTTCCCGATCGGCGGCTTAAGAGTGTTTGCCAGTCACAGCTCTAATGGCGTAAGGGGAGTCAGACTTAAAGCAAACGACCATGTTATATCTATGACCTTGATAAAAAGCTTCTCTGCAACGACAGAGGAACGAGACGATTATATAAAATACTACAACTGGCTCAGAAGAATTGAAGGCACTTCTGAAGCAAATGCGGAAAATGAGCCGGAAATAGCCACTCCGAAGGAAAAAATCGATTCGATGCTAGCCAATGATCAGTCAATCCTTACAATTACCGAGTGTGGATTTGGTAAACGAACTTCATCTCACGAATACAGAACAACAAACCGAGGCGCGCAAGGCGTAAAGAATATCGTTGTCAGCACAAAGAACGGGTGCGTTGTCGCTTCGTTTCCGGCGAATGACGAAGACCATATCATATTGATTACCAATCAAGGCAAACTTATTCGTTCGGCCGTAAAAGACATTCGCATAACCGGACGTAACACCCAGGGCGTTATAGTGTTCAGGATCGATCCCAATGAAAAAGTAGTCTCAGCCATTAAATTGAACGAATTCGACGAAAGTGACGAAAAGTAAGTTAAGGTCACTGCATTTCTCTTATACACCGCTCGCTGGCTCGCCGATTAGGATTGTAAATGCGCTAAATAAACATACGGATATAGAAGCTCGGCTTGTTAATTTGAATGCTTTAGCCTATAAAACGCGGGTATTCGAAGAGGATCTGCTGTGGAGCGAAAATCAACAAGAAATTCTTCAGCTTTTGGATAAAGCAGACGTAATCCATCTTCATAATTGGGTTGATTTAGTAGATAACAAGTTTGGGATTGATTTTGGCAAATGCCTTAAAAAAGGGCAGCACGTAGTCCGCCAATTTCATACTAACCCAGAAAGGCTTGCAAAAACCTGGGGAGTTCATTTGCAAGACATAATCTCAGACCCAATCGCTCAACTTGTGTTAGCTCAGTTTCACGAAAGGTATTATCCTCGCGCACGCATTGTTCCCAATATAGTGCCAATTTTTGATCAAGATTATCTTACATATCATGAAAACTCTGGCGAGCTGTGTAAAATCTTTTTCTCGCCGACAAGCTTGCGGTCTGCGTGGGAAAGTCGATGGGATACAAAAGGCGCGAATGAAACAATAAAAATAATAAAAAATCTTAAAAAAACTTTCGATTTCGATTTTGAGTATGTGTCTCGTCGGCCGCATAAAGAGACTATCGTTAAAAAACGTAAATCAGACGTCGTGATCGACGAAGTTGTGACCGGCAGTTATCACATTTCAACTCTGGAAGGTTTATCCCAAGGAAAGCCAACCCTGGCCTATCTTGATCAGAGAACAATATCTGCAATATACGAAATAACCGGCTCTGTTTCTCAAATACCGGTTGTTAACGCGAAACTCGAGGATCTTGGCAGCATTATGAAACGTATTATAACTGATAAAGCTTTAAGGAAGGGGCTTGGCGATTATTCTCGCGAATGGATGGAGAAATATTGGGATGACTCGCATATGGTTCAGCATTATGTTCGGGCATATGATGATTTAATAAATCGCCCAGAACGTTTTGCGATTTCAAGGTTTGACAAAAAGCGCACGTGGTTATTTACAGAGATGCTTGATGAAACTTGGATGGGAAGAAAGGCCCGTTGGAGTCAGTTTAATTCAACATATGGCTTTATTCAAAAGTCTTTGTGGAACATCAAAAAATTAAAATCGTCCATGATAAGCAAAATAAAAACTCTCTATCGCAGCAAATGAATGTCTGGCCCGCGCCTTAATTTTCTAATTTGGCTACTTAAACTTTGTTCCAAAAAAGTTTTTATAAAAAACCTTATAAATTTCGGTTAGTTTGATTAAATCGTTTACGGCGATCGATTCATTAGCTTTGTGCATCTCGTCCTCCGGTACGCCGAATTCAACAACCGGACAATATTTGGATATAAATCGTCCATCGGTTGTTCCTCCTCCGGCTGAGATTTTTGGTTCAATTTCCAAAACTTCTTTTATTGCAGAGAACATATTGTTTATCAGGGATTTATCCTCGCATATAAAAAAATCTGAATTATATTGCGCTTCAATTGATAAATTATCGGGACTTGGGGAAAAAAAATTTCTTGCCAACTTTAAGTCCTTGATTAAAGACTCTGCGCTATGCAGCCTGTTATATCTGATATTAAGTTTGGCCTGAGCGCTTGATGGAATCAGGTTTGGGGTCGAATTTCCTACATCTATTGAAGTAATTTCAAGGTTTGTTGGCGGAAAAATACCATCGCCCTTATCCCAAATTTTTGCTTTCATAAAATGCAAATACTCTATAAGCGGGGTCAAAGGATTGCTCGCCTTTTCCGGATTGGCTACGTGTCCCTGAATGCCCCTAGACGCTAATTCAACGTTAAGACTGCCTCTATGCCCTATGCAAAACGCTTGACCAAGGTTGCCTGTTCCCGTCGGCTCTGCCACTAAACACGCGTCAAATTTTATACTTCTATCAAAGCACCATTTTAAGATCGCGCGCGTGCCGTGCTCGGTTCCAACCTCCTCATCCCCCGTAACAAGAAAAGATATTGCCCCATCAAAACTTCTGTCAACGATAGATTTTGCGGCAACTGCAGCGCAAGCAAATCCTGATTTCATATCTACGCTGCCTCTACCTGTCAGGATTCCATCTTCAATATAGGCGGCGAAAGGGTCGTATTTCCAATCGGACATATTTCCCGCAGGGACTACGTCTAAATGTCCTATTACAGCCAAATTTGGCGATCTGTGACCAAATTTGGCATAAAGATTTTTTATATGCCAATCGGGTGGGCCGCTTTCAATAATATGCGTTTGGAACCCGACAGATCTTAGGAAACCCGCCGCCAAGTCAACAACGCCGTCATCACAAGGCGTGACGCTCTTACATCTTATAAGCTTTTGAGCAAGAGATACCGGATCAAGATCTCGATTTGACGAAACGTCTATGTTCATTGTTTTGTTTTAAAATATAGACGCATTCCATAAATTGCCAAAGGTAAGCATAACCACTGACCTATGGTCAATCCTGTATAAGTGGCTGTTACAAGGTTAAAATCTTCTTCCGGTTCCCTGACAAACTCAACCAGAAACCTGAATACGGCGTAGTAAATACAGAATATCGACGACAACGTGCCGACATTGTATTTTTGCTTGCTGTATTTTTTTACAGTGAGTAAAAGCAAAATAAATAAAGCGGCGCCCTCTAATAACGCTTCATAAATCTGGCTTGGATGGCGAGGCAGTGGGCCGGCCTCAGGGAAAACCACTCCCCAGGGAACAGACGTCACTTTACCGACAACCTCTACGTTAATGAAATTGGCCAAGCGTCCAAGAAATAATCCAATGGGGGCTGAAGCCGCCGCCAAGTCTGTCAGTTCCAGAAAACGTTTTTTGTTTATGTAACAAAACAATGCGCAAGCCGACACAACGCCAATCAATCCTCCGTGGAAAGACATCCCTCCTTCGCGAATTGCAAAAATTTTAGCCGGGTTGCTTATATAGTAATCCGGCTCAAAAAAACAAATATGGCCAAATCTCCCTCCCAGAATTATTCCTGCGACAGCAAACGAAATAAACCTCTCGAGTTCCTGTTTTGAGAAATTTGTTTTTAATAGCGCGCTCACTTTTACCGCATAAAAATACCCGAGCAATATCCCGACAATGTAGGCAAGCGCGTACCAATAGATATCTATGTTGAATACGCTAAACGCAACGCGGCTTACGTTAGGAAAAGCTATCATTGGCTTGGCCAAATTCGTTGATAAAAAGCCTCAATAATCAGCGTTATAGTAACTTTTCCACTGCTGCCAGACAAGCACTCCCCACAAAGCATATTGCCAGTTGACGGCATTATTCTGATGTTGATTCATTTTATGCTCAATTGTTTTGAAGGGAAGCATTTTATCTTTTTTGACGTCCGACAGCAGAGACATAGCCCAGCCTTTAAGTTCGCCCCTAATCCACGTATCAATCGGCACGCCGAATCCCATCTTTGGCCTATCAACAAGATGTTTCGGCACGCGCTTATATAATATTTTTTTAAGAATAGCTTTCGTAGTCGAGCCGCTTAGTTTCCAATTGTCCGGAATCCGACAAGAAAGTTCATAAATATTGTGATCCAATAAGGGAACTCGCGATTCAATACCGGCATACATGCCGCTTCTGTCGACTTTTGTCAAAATAACGTCCGGCATATAAATTTTGCAATCGTGATAACATGCGTATGACAGCTCTGACTGAGTTTCAAAAGCTGTTTCCGGCAAAATCGGGAACGGCATATTTTCGTGAAATTCCGGCCAGAAATCAAGCAATGAGTCGTATTGCGTTTTCGCATCGTTGTATCTCAAATAGGTTTCAGTCATAATCAACTTCATTGAAAATTTTTGCCCAAAAATGCTTCTCAATTTATCGGGCAGCTTATTGAAGTTATGAACCAATTTAGCGACAATATTTGGCGCGAATCTTTGTATAGCTCTCAGTCTTAAAAAATCCGGATAGCGTTGATATCCGGCGAACAACTCGTCGCCTCCGTCGCCGGTAACCACGACCGTAACATGCTTGCCAGCAAGTTTGGAGACGAAATATGTTGGTATTTGCGACGCGTCGTTTAACGGTTCGTCGCAGAATTCCGGTATATTTGGAATTAGCGACAAGGCCTCTTTTGCCGAAAGTGTTTCTTCTGTGTGATCTGTGCCTAAATAGCCGGCAACAGCCCGCGCATGAGAAGATTCGTCGTAGCTCTTCTCTTTAAAGCCTATACTGAAAGTTTTAAAATCCGGTTTACACATTTTCGCAAAGCAAGCGACCAGCGAGCTGTCAACCCCGCCCGACAAAAACGCTCCCACAGGAACATCTGAGATAAGCTGTTGTCTAACGCTGTTTTTAATTGAAGATTCTATGGCCTCTATAGCTTCATCCTCGTGCGTGAAGGTATTTTCAGCGCCATGCTTAACGCATTGGCTCATTGACCAATACTCGCGCCGGTTCGTGACTTTGCCTTGTTGAACCTCAACTATGGTTCCCGGAACGACTTTATATGCGTTTTCGTATATGGAATAGGGGCTTGGTATCGCGTGATATCTGAAAAATAGATTCATAGCGTCCTGAGATATTTTTCTTTCAAATCCGGGGAATTTGGTAAAAGCCCTTATTTGCGATCCGAACAAAAAGCCGTTTTGAGTATTCCCGTAATAGAGGGGTTTCACCCCCATGCGATCTCGCACCAGGAAAAGCCTGCTCTCCTTTCGATCGCAAACCGCGAAAGCGAATATGCCCGTAAATTTCTTTACTGCTTCATCAATGCCAAAGCGCTCAATGCATTCGAGGATTACCTCCGTATCGGAAGAGCCCCTCCACAAGAAGTCGGGTGGAAACAAGGATTTTAGCTCTTTATAGTTATAGACTTCACCGTTATAAGCAATTACAAACCTTCCGCTGGCTGAGACCATAGGCTGCTTCCCGGCGGAAGACAAATCCAAGATAGATAATCGGTTATGCCCAAGATAAACGTCATTTTCACGCCATATTCCTTTGTCATCCTGGCCGCGCCATGGTATAGACTGCAACATGTCGTCTATAATGCTGACCCCGTCGTTAATCTCGGAAATAAATCCGACCAATCCGCACATTATTTCTGCCCTGCAAAATCGGTTTCTCTGAATCTGTGCGCTACGGCATTCAGCGTTCCGTTTACAAACGACGTCTCTTGTTTATCGAAAAACAGCTTGGCCACCTCAACATATTCGTCTAGAGAAGTCTTCACCGGAATTTCTGGGAAATAGATTATTTCGACCACGCCTACGAACAGAATGGATTTTAATACTGAATCCAATCTGTCCATGCTCCATCGCTTGTTAAGCAAGTCTGCCACTATGTTGGCAATTTCAGTTTTTTTCCCCGACGCGCGAAGAAAAAGAGAGGCAAAAAACTCCCAATCCGTGTTTTTCGCGGGTAAATCATTAAGATTTTTTCTGTAATCGATAAATTCTTGCAGCACGCTCTCGGCATTTAGATTGCTTGACTGGTTCAGCTGATAAAGCGCCTGAACTGCCAAAATTCTTGCGGCTCTGCGTGCGCTGAGTGATAAACTTTTTACCAATTGATTTTGCCTTTTAGCAGCCCAGTTCAGGATAAAGCGGGAACGCTCCACACAGTTTGTCGACCTCTGATTTCGCTTCCGGGAACGCTTCCGCAGCATCGCCTGCCGACAGAGCTTTTAAAATTTTGGCTATAAGTCGCGCTATTACTTGGAACTCCGGCGTGCCAAAACCTCTCGTTGTTCCGGCCGCTGTTCCTACACGCAGACCGGAAGTAACGGATGGCGGCAAAGGGTCAAAAGGAATACCGTTTTTGTTGCAAGCAATGCCAACTTGTTCTAAGGCGATTTCTGCTTGTTTGCCGGTTACGTTAAGTCTGCGCAAATCTATAACCGTCATATGGCTATCTGTACCGCCTGAAACTGTATCAATCCCATTTTCCATAAGGCTACCGGCCAAAATTTTTGAATTTTCCAAAACCCCGCCCATATATTTTTTAAACTCATCGGAAAGCGCTTCGCCGAACGCGACCGCCTTAGCCAGTATTATATGCATCAAAGGGCCGCCTTGTATTCCTGGGAACACGGCGCTGTTGATTTTTCTAATCAGAGTCTCATCATTCGTGAGGATGACGGCCCCTCTTGGCCCACGCAAAGTTTTGTGAGTTGTTGTTGTAACAATATGCGCGTACGGGAACGGATTTGGATACAGCCCTGCCACAATAAGGCCGGCATAATGAGCGACGTCTGCGAGCAAATATGCATTTGCTTCATCGGCGATTTCGCGAAATTTTTTGAAATCGATTGTTCGCGGATAAGAGGAAGCCCCGCTGACAATCAATCTGGGCTTATGTTCCAGCGCGAGTTTGCGAACTTGGTCATAATCGATAAGCCCCGTTTTTTCGTTAACGCCATAGCCAACGGCGTTTAGCCATTTTCCGGAAAAAGTCGGCGCTGCTCCATGGGTTAAATGTCCTCCTGCGGCCAGACTCATACCCAATATTGTATCTCCCGGCTTAAGGAGGGAAAAGTAGGCGGCCATATTTGCCTGAGCGCCGGAATGGGGCTGAACATTGGCATATTTACAGCCAAACATTTTTGTAACCCGCGAAATAGCCAAGTTTTCCGCCTGATCGACGAACTCGCATCCGCCGTAATAGCGTTTAGCCGGGTATCCCTCGGCATATTTATTTGTCAGAATCGATCCGGCAGCTTCCATAACTGCAATGGAGGCGAGGTTTTCAGACGCGATAAGCTCTATCTGCCCGCGCTGTCTAGATAATTCGCGTTTAAGAATATCGTGAGCTTCTTTATCTTGGCTTAAAGTTTTTATCACAATAGCGAATACTGTAATGCCTTTCCGCCTTTATATCACTGTTTTTTAATCGAATCCATTGGTTTTACTTGCTGATTGTAAGGAGCGCCGGCTTCGATCCCTATCTCAGCGCTTAAGGATCGAAGCTAATGCGCTCTGTTAGGCTTACTAGTCCTTATATTGTATCTCTATGCCATTTGGGTTGGTTATGGCGATGTTGCCCTGTCGACTCGGATGCAGCACGATATAAGGAACGCCATAGTCGCCGTTTATTGCAACGCAACCGGTCAGATCAATAGCGGTCAGGCCGGTCATGCTTGTAAACAGAAGTTCTTTACCGCCGAGACGCGATCCAAAAAACCTAGAGTTAGCTAAATAAAGGTTGCTTACGCCGCTGTCAGCAAACGAGAATTCAATATCGGTTCGGATGTTGCACGCGTTAAGGGTCACACTGACCAGGTTTGTGCAACCGCTGAACAACAAATAGGGGCGCCAATGGGCGTTGTCGCTCGGCCTGAATGATACTTCTGAAAAACACAAGCTTGTTATGTTTGTGCAACCGCCAAAGTCCAGAGTTCCGTCAATTGATCGAAGCGATCTCAAGTCCAAATCTCCCGTCAATCCGATACAGTTACGTAAATCTATAGCGCTGCTATCGCCAAGCCTTCGAAAATTATTCAAGTCAAAAGTTCCTGAGATGTGTGTGTCGGAAAGGTTGACTTGTCCGCCGTTGTAAACGCTGGAAAGGTAAGGCAGGCTCAACGACGCAAGGTTCGTACAACCTGAGAGGTTGATCTGTCCGCCGTTGTAAACGCTGGAAAGGTAAGGCAGGCTCAACGACGCAAGGCTCGTACAACCTGAGAGGTTGACTTGTCCGCCGTTGTAAACGCTGGAAAGGCTATACAGGCCCAACGACGTAAGGCTCGTGCAACCTGAGAGGTTGATCTGTCCGTAGTCGCTTATGGTGTTAAGGTTGGACAAAACAACCGTTTGAAGAGTTGTTGTGTCATGAAGATCAATCTCTCCTCCTTTGTAGATCGTCTCCAGATTGCTCATTATCAATGAAGTAATCGAACTGCCGGAAAGGTACAAATACCCGCTGTAATCAAGACTTTTCAGGTTATTCATTATAAGTTCCGTCAATCCGGTACAGTTACGTAAATCTATCGTACTGCCCCAATCATTAAGCATTCTAAGCTTGTTCAAATTAAGAGCTCCGGGGATGTGTGCACCGGAGAGGTTGACCTGTCCGCCGTCGTAAACATTGGAAAGGTTAAACAGGCTAATCGACGTCAGACCGGTGCAACCGGACAAGTTGACTTGTCCGTAGTTACAAACATGGGAAAGGGTAGACAGGTTCAACGACGCAAGGCCCGTGCAACCGGAGAGGTTGATCTGTCCGTAGTCGCTTATGGTGTTAAGGTTGTGCAAATCAACCGTTTGAAGAGTTGTTATGTCATGAAGATCGATCTTTCCTGAATTATAGATTGTCTCCAGATAGAACATTATCAACGAAGTAATCGAACTGCCGGAAAGGTACAAATGCCCGTTGTAATCAAGACTTTCGAGGTTATTCATTATAAGTACCGTCAATCCGGTACAGTTACGTAAATCTATCGTGCCGCCCCAGTTAAACCTTCGAAGCTTGTTCAAATTAAGATCTCCGGGGATGTGTGCGCCGGATAGGTTGACTTGTCCGTTGCTGTAAATATTGGAAAGGTTAGGCAGAATCAACGACGTCAGGCTCGTGCAACCTGAGAGGTTGATCTGTCCGCTGTCGTAAACATGGGAAAGGTTCTGCAAATTAACGGATTGAAGTTGTTCGCAGCCTGAAAAAATCAGACAGCCGTTGTTGTTAATATCGACAAGATTACTGAAGTCCAAATTGGTCACGGCAGTATTTTGAAAGTTCAAAGTGCAAGTTCTTAATTCAACTTGTTCACTCAAAGCGATGTTTATTGGGCCGGAAAATCCTGAACAATCTGCAAAACTTAAGCAAACGCTGCGTCCCATACTCCGCAATTGGCTGAGATCCAGCCTTCCGGTAAGGTTGGTGCAACCGCTAAAGCACAGTCTGGAGTTGTCGTCCAAATGGGTAAGACCGGAAAACAGAAGATTTACTCCGGCAATTCCGGAACAATTTTCAAAATCGATATAAGCTCTTCCGTTAAGCTTGCCGAAAAGCCCTTTCGGCAACGTTCCGACAACATTCTGAGAATTATCGCATCGGAAATCCACACCGCTTACGAAAGTGGCTCCGCTGAGGTCCAGTTCCAACCGGTCGAATCCTTGAATACTTTCCAAACGGGTTCTTGCGCCCAAATTGCCGGCGAATTTAAACCTTAATTCGCCTGTTCCAACAGCGCCGGCCAAATACAGATCGGCGTTTTCGCTTACCGAAATCTGGTTGGAAGAGCCGATTACGCTTGTTCCGCTTGCAATGACAATTCCTCCGTTGATTAACGTGACTTCCGCCAATGAGAGAACGCTGATTTTTGTTTGATCGATGTTTAATGATCGGTTAACGATCGTGCTTGTGGGGTTAAGGTCTCGTCCGAGTAGGAAATCTTCTATCGTGCGTCCTGAGCCGAAGTTTATGCTTTCAAGATTATTGTTGTTAGCAAGGCACAAATAGGCGTGCTCGCCAAAGGCGACGTTGGACAAGTCCAGCGACGAAGCGCCTCCAAGCCTGCCCGCCAAGTTGATTCCGCCGTCTATTCTTGCAATGAATGCAAGGAAAGCGATTGCGTCTATTGAAGAACCTGACAAATCCAAGTAACAGCGCAACGTCCCATTTGGTGCCACGATCTCTGTGACGTTAGAATCGACGTTAATCCTTCCATTCCGGCCAAAGTTAATGCCGGTAAGGTCCAAAGCGCCGGTTATGCCAGTTGAACGGACGTCTATCTCTCCATTGACAAGCTCCGCTGATCTAAACGGTTCAAGCGAGGTGATTTGCTCACAGTTTCTCAGGTCTATGTAGCATGGCGAGCATCCCGTCTCTGCGCGCATACAACGGTCGCCGGAATCAAGCCTGGTTCCGGTAAAGTTGAAGTTTGTCCCGCTGCAGCCAGAGAAAGTCAGCCTTGATCTTACTGTTGCGTTTGTAAAGTCAATTGTCGTCGCTGAAGCCGGGAAGGAGACGTCGTCTGTGGCAATTAGGCTGTAGGCAAAGTTTATGGTCTCAGGATTGCAGCCGACAAAGGTTATGCTCCCTCCTTCGGGTAGGTTTGTTCTGGTAAGATCAAGGGATGAATTTTGCATGAACGATTCTCTTATGACGACTTCATAAGCATACGAATAGGGAGTTGAGGGTGAGTAGGCGGTTGAAGACGAACCGCCTCCTCTGTGATTGAATGTTACTCCGCGCCAGTCTGCATGATTCAAGAGGAATGCGACTATATCTGCCGAACCGGCCTGACATCCTAAAAGCGATGAAATTGTTGGTATGTCTATTGTTTGGATAGGAGCCAAAGCCTGAATTGCTGCATCAAGCACGTTTTTAACCGCCGCTCCGGATATGCCGAACAGGTCGCAGGCTTGGTTTAATGCGGCCAAGTCTGCGGGAGATATGACGACTCTGCCCTCTGTATTTAGGGCGGATATTTTCTCCAAGATTGCGGTGAAAGTGGAACTAACGC
>JAIRWN010000016.1 GCA_031268985.1 Holosporales bacterium | reverse complement strand
TTCAGAACAGAGGTCACATCAGAGGGAGTTGCTGGTGGTGCAGGTGAAGCCTTAGCTACCTCCCATGCTCCGGCTGAGAACAAAATGAACCTGCGAGTGCGAAGATTCACCACCAGATTCGGCATTATGATGTTGTTCTGAGACTGAAGAAAGATCTTAAGAAGTCAAATAAGCGCCCATTTATAAAAGCCTGTAATGATTGTTAGCCCGGCTGCTTAATAAGTTTTTCTCGTTACACTTACGCCTCAATTATGATATCTTGCACCACGAGGTTTCCGTACATAGAGGATGTAGAGTGAGCGAGATATTTAATGAGCTTGAACAAGAGGTGAACGAAGAGTTACGCCGCGACAAGCTGATCCGCATATGGAATCAATACGGTAAGCACATCATTGCGGTTTTGCTTCTAATCATAAGCTGCATAATCGGATATATGTCATGGAAAAGCTATAAGGAAACGAGCGCCGCAGAGTCAACTCAAAAACTGATAAAGGTTCTTAAACACATCGAGAAAGGAAAAATACTGGACGCCTTCGCCGAGCTTAGGGAGCTCTCAAGCCATTCGTCAGGAGAGATAAAAGCTTTAACAGAGCTTATCTATGCCGGACTGCGCCTTAAGGCTTATGAACAGTCCGGGAAAATTAATGAAATTCAAGAGCAAGAACTCGATGAGCTGGTTTTGATAGAAAAAAACAATAAGAACGATGTTTTGTGGCGGGATTTGGCGGCGCTGACAACGGTTCTTTATAAGTTCGAAATTATGACCTCGAGTGAGATCGTAAAAAAACTTAAGCCTCTCGCTGTCGCGGGTAGGCCGCTTATGTTTTCAGCGCTTGAAGTTATGGGCTATGCGTACATGAAATCAGGCGATTTTAAAGAGGCAAAAGAAACTTTCGAGCAAATTTCCAAAGAAAATGAAGCGCCGCAAGAGATGCGGCAGCGTGTTGCATTAATGCTGCAAAGTCCGACTTTGAAGTAGGAATGAATCTATGGGCGGTGACAGCCAAGAACAGCAAATAAGGTCTGCAAGACTTCAGAAGGTCAACGAGTTGCGTAAGCTCGGCATAGAGCCGTACCCTTATTTATTCAATAAGACACATTCATCGAACCAAGTTCACGAGCAGTTCGATTATCTCGAAAACAGTCAGGAAAGCGATAAACAAGTGTCGGTTGCAGGAAGGATTTTATCCATACGTAATGACGGCATGTTTATCGATCTGCATGATCCGAAAGGGAAGGTTCAAATCTTTTCTCATAAAAAATCGCTTATGGAAGATAAGCTCGCGTTAGTGCGTTATTTTGATCTTGGCGACATAATAGGCGTTGTTGGCAAAGTAAGGCGTACCTCGCGTGGAGAGATTACCGTTGATGCAGCGGATGTACAGCTTTTATCCAAATGTCTGCTTCCATTGCCGGAAAAGTATCACGGACTTACCGATCGAGAGCTTAGATACCGTCAACGTTATCTTGATCTGATTATTAACCCGGAGTCGCGAGATGTGTTTATCAAGCGCTGCGCGGCCATCGATACAATAAGAAAAACTTTAGTGGACGATGATTTCATTGAGGTTGAGACTCCGGTGTTGCACCCAATTGCCGGCGGCGCTATCGCAAAGCCTTTTGTGACGCGTCATAATGCGCTTAATATGGATTTATTTCTGCGCATCGCTCCGGAACTGTACCTTAAAAGATTGATTGTAGGGGGATTGAGCGAGCGAGTGTTTGAAATAAGCCGTTGCTTCAGAAACGAGGGCATTTCTACTCGCCATAATCCGGAATTTACGACCATCGAAATATATCAGGCATACGCCGATTATAACGTGACAATTGAAATAACCGAAAAAATCGTCGCTTCAGTGGCCCAGGCTCTGCATAAAAGTTTGCAGGTCGAATACGACGGCAAGATATTGGACTTCTCCGCCCCTTGGAAACGGCAATCGATGACAGAGCTTATAAAAGAGTGTACGGGTATAGATTTTTTAAAAATTATTGACGCTGCCGACGCTAAGACCCATGCAAAAGCCATCGACGTCAAAGTTGACGATAACTTTGGTTGGGGTAAGGTCGTTGAGGCTGTTTTTGAAGAAAAAGTTGAGCATTTGCTTATCCAACCCACTCACGTAACGGATCTGCCGCGCGAGATCTCGCCTCTGTCCAAAGTCCACAGACATGATCCAAGGCTTACCGAGCGATTTGAAACCTACATAAACGGTTGGGAAATCGCGAATGGTTTTTCCGAACTTAATGACCCGGTAGACCAATATTCTCGATTTGCTGATCAGCTAAAGGCTCATGAAGCCGGCGACGATGAAGCGCACCGCATGGATGAGGACTTTATCACTTCGCTTGAATACGCGATGCCGCCATGTGCCGGACTTGGCATTGGTATTGACAGACTGGTTATGCTGATGACAAACTCGTCGTCAATTCGCAACGTCATCACTTTCCCTACATTAAGGGACAAATAGAGAGGGCTCGCTCAAAGTTGTCGCAAAAATCGACAAACGACCATGGTAAAAGAAATTTGCTTATCAACTTTTGCTGGCGCGTTTATATCTAAAGATGGTATAATGTTCTAGATTTTATTAGTACTTTCCAACGAGTATTTAAAATGAAAAATATACGCTCCCTTAAGGAAAGGCACGCTAATTCGCCAAGCCCTCGTTTCGAGGGCTTTTTTTCTATATTTAAAGATGTTCCCAAAAAAGTATTCGCTTTATCGTTTTTTGGATTATTTCTTGGCATGTCTACGACCATGGTCTACAGCCAAATCGGGATGTTCCTCAAAACCGAACTGCATGTTGATGAGTCTGTTGTCGCTCTTGTTGATGGGATCGTCGAATTCGTTTCGTTCATATGCCGCATTTTTGCAGGCATTCTAAGTGATTATTTATGCGAGCGTAAAGCTATTCTCTTGTTCGGGTGTTTGGCTACTCTTTTTGCAAGATCTGTGCTCGCGGCCGCCGTTTCTTCATTCATGATCACAATAATTCAGTCAATCGAAAGACTGGGAAACGGGTTTCAAGCTACAACAAGAGACGCGCTAATTGCAGACGTAAGCGGAACAGATAATAGAGGCAAATCTTATGGGTTTAGCCGGTCATTGAAAACAGTCGGGTCTCTTTCAGGAATACCTATCGCGGTCCTTATCATGTACCTAAGTCATAATAACTATAGGCTTGTGTTTTGTTGTGCCGCAGTTCCAGTAATCGTTTCAATAATTTGCTTATTAAAAATAAAAACCCCAAAAGCAGTTTCAAAAGATAGGAAAATCCAAAATCCATTTCAAAGAAAATACCTGAAGTCGCTTGATTCGAGCTTTTGGAAAGTTATTTTGCTGGCGTTCATTTTTGAAATTGGTCACTTCAGCGAGACTTTGCTCCCAATCTATGCAAGCCAATATTTATCGAGAACTGCGACAGGATTTGAAAGTATGTGTGTAAGTTTAGGGCAAGTACTGCTTTCGTTCCCGATAGGGATGTATGCCGACAAATTCGGCAGAGCTGCTTTAATAAAAATTTGTATGACTTTAATGATTCTGGCTAATATGGCTTTCATTTTCATAGAGTCCATATTTGGCGTTTGCATAGGGGCATTTCTATGGGGCGGGCAAATGACCGCGATTCAAGGATTGTTTCTTTCATTAATAAGCGAAAAGGCTGACAAGCACGTTACCGCAACAGCTATAGGGGTATACTATTTCATGGCCGGAATTTCATACTTCGTTGCCTCTATAGTCGCCGGGCACATTTGGAGCAATTTTGGAGGCAAATATGCGTTCATATATAGCTTGATCGTATCGTGTTTTGCTCTGAGTATAGCGAGGTTCTTGCTTCCATTGAAGAGTTCCTTAAATGAACGTTAACTTCTCGCGCAAGGCTTTAAACCTGATTTCTGTCGCCCTTGGTTTTATAGAGAAATTACCCGTTGTCTGCAGAAGACAATAAGCATTTTCCTTTCATATAAAAATAACGTGTATCGCAAATTTTTAGCTTGTTATTTTTGTATTAATGTATTAGTATAATAATACGTAGAAAATAAGAACGAAAGCCGATATGGTATATGGCGCAAAAGATTTGTTTGAAGCAATAATGATGCTTGCAACGCCAAAAGAAGCCGAAAGGTTCTTTGCTGACCTGTGCACGCCGCAAGAAATAAAAGCGATGAAAGAACGCTGGAAAGTTTGCCAATTGCTTGATTGCGGAAATTTTTCATACAGAGAAATTAGCAACATTACCGGCGCTAGCACAACAACTGTCGCAAGAGTGTCCAGGTTTCTAAATAACGAGCCGCATAGAGGATATCGGCTGCTAACTGAAAAAATAAAAAAGGAGAATAAAAATGTCTAAAGGAAAAATGACGCTCGTCGCTTCTATAGTACTGTGCGGCGTATTTTGTTGGGGAATCTTTTTAAAGAACAAAAACGCTGACAGATCAGAGAATAAAGCCATTGAAGTAATATCTGTATGTAAGGTTATTGAACACGAGGCTTTAGATTCAGTAGTCAGAGGAATACAGGACTATTTAAGCGGTAACAATAACGTTAAATTTGAAGTTGATACATGCCAAAGCAATCAGGCATTAGCGTCTCAGATAATGTCCAAGTTTGCAAACTCAAAAAGGAATATCGTAATTACTGTTGGAACTATGCCAACCCAAATTGCTGCTAAGTATGCAGAGGAAAAACGCATAAAGCTTATATTCAGCTCGGTAACCAATCCTTCAACTGTTCCTTCGCTTGAAAATACGACTGGCGTTTCCAATTTTGTCGCCCTAAAGCCCCAAATAGAACTGTTCAAAAAAATCCAACCTAACCTAAGAAAACTGGGAATAATATATAATACGGGAGAAGCGAATTCTGTCGACATAGTTGAACAGCTGCGGCCAATCACGCAGACTATGGGTATAGAGCTGGTCGAACAGGGAATACAAAAAGCGTCTGATATTCCGCAGGCTGTAAATGCCTTGATCCAAAATGTCGATGCTATTTTTATAAGCAATGACAATACAGCCCTTTGCGCCATTCCCTATATTGTGGACTTGTGCAGTAAAGTCAAAATTCCTGTATACGTCAGCGATACGGATCAGGTCGAAAAAGGATGCTTAGCCGCTTTGGGGCCAAATCAATATGAAATCGGTAAGCAAACTGGGACAATTGCAGAAAGGATATTAAAGGGTCAAGATATTAATAGCATTCCCATAGAATACCCTTCTTCTACTGAGCTGCTCATAAATCTAGACACCGCAAAGAAGTTAGAGATTACTATTCCGGAAGAAGTGCTAAGGCTAGCTAAAAAAGTAATAGAGACGGGCAAATGATAATATCGCCTCAAGAACTGCTAACATGTTTCGAAATAGGGATTATCTTCGGGAGTGTAGCAGTTGGAGTATATCTGACCTTCAGGACAATAAACTTTGCCGACTTAACTTGCGACGGAAGTTTTGTTTTGGGCGCGGCCGTTTCTGCTGTTCTCATAAAAAACGGCGTTGATCCGTATCTGTCACTTTTCTGCTCTGTGCTGTTGGGAGGCGTAGCAGGACTGCTTACAGGAATATTAAACGTTAAATTTGGAATAACTGACCTCCTTTCCGGGATAATAGTGGCCTTTATGCTTTATTCCGTTAACCTCAGGGTCATGGGCAACTCGCCCAATATAACGTTTGTTAGTAGCGAAAACACATTTTTGATAACGTTTCCATTGGCATTATGTTTGATATGTCTTCTCTCCAGCGGATTTGGCCTGAAATTAAGAGCCATTGGATATAACAAACAGTTCGCTTTAACCGTTGGAACGAACGTCGAGCTTATGACAATAATAGGCCTAATGCTGAGCAACGCGATGATCTCGCTTGGCGGAGGGTTGTTCAGTCAATACCAAGGATTCTGCGACGTATCCCAAGGAGTTGGCGCTCTCGTTACCGGTCTTGCTTCAGTCGTTATCGGAGAAAAAGTACTTCCTTTCAAAAAAGAGCCCTTTATTGTTTTATCTTGCATTGCCGGCTCAATACTCTACAGAGTTTTTATCAATATTGCATTGCACAGCGATTTGCTCGCCATAAGGACTCAAGACTTTAACTTAATAACCGGAGTAATCATAATTTTAATCATGATTAAAAGGAAAAAAGCATTGTATGCTTAATATAATTGACTTATCTGTCAGAGATGTTTTGCAAGGCCTGAATCTTGCCGTAAAACCAAAAGAGCTCGTACTGGTGGTCGGAGCCAATGGTTCAGGGAAAACAACGCTGTTTAACACGATTTTGGGAGCCGTTAAGCCAACGAAAGGTAAAATCGTAGTAAATGGAAAAGACGTAACAAATATTCCGCAATATAAAAGGGTTTACTGGATATCGAGTGTTTTACAAGATCCAAGGTCTGGGAGCATAGGAAAAATGACAATCTTGGAAAACATGAGCCTGGCCTACATGAGAAGGGGGTATAAAAGAATATCAAATAAAATCGTAAACTATTTTAAAGAAAAGCTGAGCATACTGGAAATGGGATTGGAGTACAGGCTGAGCGAACGTGTTGAAAATCTTTCCGGTGGTCAGAGGCAGGCTTTAAGTCTGACCATGTCAATTGCTGACGATTGTAACTTGCTATTGCTGGATGAAATAACCTCGGCGCTCGATCCTAAATCGTCTGCTATGGTCATGAAAATAACTGACAAGATAGTTAAATATGAAAACAAAACATGCCTTCTTATTACTCATGACATAAAACATATCAATTCGTTCAACGGCAGAATTTTTGAAATGAAAAACGGAAAGCTGGTAGCGACAAGTTAACGCCGACTACAGATCGATCGTGCGCAGCCCATTTTCAACGGAGGCTTTCAGCTGTTTAAACCGGATTAAGTCTTGCCCGGATAGCCTGTTTTTTGGAAGAACGCCAACTAAAAGCGGATTAAGATGCGTGCCGTTCTTCATAACTTCAAAATGGACATGAGAGCCTGTCGTTAGTCCACTTCTGCCGACAAACCCTATAACCTGACCACGCGCCACGTATGCGCCGGGGCGAATATTGCTGGCAAACTTACTCATGTGAGCATATAACGTCGAATATTCTCCTGCATGAGACAGACAAACAATCTTGCCATAACGGGCTCTTCTGCCAACAAACTTTACATGGCCGTTACTAGCTGCGCGAATAGCCGCGCCAAATCTGGCGGATATATCCACGCCTTTGTGTTTGCATGAATATCCCAATATGGGATGGGCTCGCCTGCCAAATTTCGAAGATATACGTCCTCCATCAACGGGGAACTGCATAGTATTCCTCTGCAAAGAATTGCCTTCTTCGTCAAAACAGTTGCATTCAACACCTTTGGAATGCATACAGTAAATCTTAACCTTCCTGTTTTTCAGAGTCAGATTAACATACTTTAAATCGCCGGCTTTCTTCAGATTAGTGCCATTAACGACGATAGCGTCGTAAACCAGCTCAAATTTGTCGCCATGTTTTATATCTCGCTTAAAATCTATTTGATTTTTAAGAATATTGACAGTCTGAGCAACAATTTTAGAAGGAACGCCTTTGCGCAAAGCATCGGAATTCAAATTGCTGACAACGACCCCTTTAACAGCAACGTCGCTACGGATCAGCTTGCAGGGCTTTTTGCGCAAGCTAAATCCGCCATTTGGCCCAGTTCTAAAAACTTCTACGGAGCCGAAAAACCCATTATTTACGACGATCTTGTTAAGTTTGACTTTCCCTTGAGTTAATGTTTGATCGAGAAAAACTTGACAACCGGTAGGGATTCTTTTAAGATCAACGGATTGTCTCAAAACCGAAGAAACTCTGTATGCTTCCTTTATATCTACCCCGTTGCGTACTAAGAGCTTGGTTATATTCTCTCCTGAAAGAAGTTTATCGTTAACTCTGATATCACGGTTTTCTGCGTAACAGACTTTTTCGGTAGGGACGACGTCGATCGTATCACATGCTTCTTGCGTTGCAACGCTTTGGCCGCAGTTCGCTGATTTTTCGCTTTGATAAGAAACCGACTGATGGGAAGAAGGGTTTTCTCCGCCGAGCAAAATCAGCAGAGCGCTAAAAACTGCAGCGCCCAGAAACAGTTTTTTTCTGAATTTCAACGAGAACAAACCGCGTCCCAAACCAACTGCCTCCACACTTCAAACCCAGGCCAGCCTCGCATATAGCAAAGCTAATGTCAACTAATATTAAGCTATTATTTTTAATTGGATTCAGGAAAGAAACTGCCCCCCATTTACGTTTATCGTAGCGCCGGTGATGTAGCCGGCGGTATCGCTTACCAAAAATTTAACAATACCGGCAATCTCATTGGGTTTACCAAATCTCCCGCAGGGAATTTGATTTTTTATGTTATTGATTATGTCTTCGGGAATAGCTTTCGTCATGTCGGTATCTATATAGCCGGGAGCAACGCAATTTACTGTTATGTTATTGCGCGCAGACTCGAGAGCTAGCGCCTTTGAAAATCCTATAATCCCGGCCTTGGCCGCGCAGTAGTTGGTCTGACCAATTTGACCTTTTAGGCCGTTAACCGAACTGATGCTCACTATTCGGCCGAATTTCCTTTCCCTCATACCAGGAATAACCACGCGACACATATTGAAAACTGAATTCAAGTTTACGGAAATAACATCCGTCCACCACTGGATATCCATTTTATGAAGCATGCCGTCACGAGTAATACCTGCGTTATTTACAAGGATATCTACTGGGCCTAAGGCTTCTTCAATTTTTTTAACGCCGTCATTACAGGCATAAAAATCGGCGACGTTCCACTTAAAAACCGGAATATCATGCCGAGATTTAAAATCCCTAGCCGCAGCATCATTCCCGTTATAAGTAGACGCAACGTTGTATCCATTTTCTTTGAGAGCAATGGCTATCTCCGCTCCAATACCACGAACGCCTCCTGTGACCAACGCGACTTTAGACAAAGTAATTAACCTCCGTGTTTTTTGATCCAATCAACGCAAGGAGATACTGGGTCCGCCTGTGCTCCTTCTCCCGCAAAGAACTCTAAAAAACCAATATTGGGGAATAAACACACCACCTCGCGCAGCTTTCTGACAAATTTTCTAATTGAAGCATATGGGACAATTTTGTCGTTTAATGGATTCACCACAAGTACCGGATGCTTAATAAGTTTTGGATCGATTGTCTGCCCACAGACATAAAGCTTTTTTTTCACGAGATTGTTATCTCGAAACCAATCGCCTAAGCACTGCATAAGAAATTTATCCGACAATAGGCGCGTATCGTTTAACCAATCCCAAACTTGCACAAAGTATTCTGCCTCTTTATTTTTTATTTCTTTATCAAACCAACAAAAATCCTTAAATATTTTCTCAGGATAAAAGCCATTCAGTAATATTTGCAACAACCAGGAGCACCGACTTTGACGGTGCAGGCTTTGCTCAACGTGTATCTGTGCGATCTTACTCAGGAACTTGCGCTCTGAACGCGGGTAACATCCGAAATCCCACGGCATTGCCAACAAAATGGAGCCGGCCGGCCGCGCAAGTTTTTTTTGCTCGTTTCTAAGCAGCACGCTTAAAGCGCAGGCAGCAATCGCCCCTATATAATGACCAATCAAATAAATGGGCAATCCAAATCGATTGTGCACTGCCATGTAGGCGGGCATTAAAATTTCTTCAACATAGCCGGAAAAATCATAGTTGTTTTTATGTCCCTCTTCACCCCAATCAAAAAAAACCGGAATGAACGATACTTTCTGTATTTCCTTGGCAAAGTTTTTAACCGGTATATGGAACAAAGAAGGACTGTTCATAAGAGAAGGGATAAAAAGCGCAACTCCTTTTGGATTAAAAGGCAGGTCATCCTTATAACAATAGACTTTTGCAGATTTGTTTTCCCAAAATTGACATTTGCGCTCATAAGAGTAAAAATCTTTATATTTACGGGAATAATTTTCGTATTTAAAGATGCCAGAAAAGAATTGTCCCCATTTTTGGGACATTGTATCGATTAATCTGTCTTTGAATCCCTCAGGCACCCGCCCTTCAGGAAACAAATATTTGCTTTTTCTCAGAAATTTCGGGTCGTCAACACCTCTAAGCGCAGCGTACCATGAGCAAAGTATGCTATTTAAATATAGGTGAAACGGCTTTGGTCCCAGATGGTATTGTTCCGATAAATTTAAACCATTCATCTAGCACCTCACTGTCGATACAGCCTTGGCTTATACTGTATCTTAGCTTTTCGTTCAAACGCTCAGGAAGATCATTCAAATTCAACAATTTGATACCAACGAACGCCGCCTTGGGCACCAACGCATTTAAACGTTCTTGCCAATAATCAAGGTAAACCTCCGGATCGTCGCTTCCTTCAAATTGTTTCTTCCTAAAAAAATGCACGATTGACCTAAAGGACGAAGCCTACTTGCGATCTCCTATAATATTCAAAAGGCTCACGAATATATTTATAAAATCAAGATAAAGCATTAAAGCGCCGTAGATTGACTGTTTTCCCACAACCTCCGCGTTGCCGACATTGCCGTAATAATACGCGCTTTTAATCCTTTGAGTATCATAAGCTGTCAGTCCGGTGAAAACCAACACCCCAACAACAGACGTTACGAAATGCAACATAGAACTACTCAAGAAGATATTCACAAGCGAGGCTATAACCAAACCAACAAGTCCCATAAACAAAAATGAGCCGAATTCCGTAAGGTCGCGCTTTGTCGTGTGACCCCAAATACTCATGCTGAGAAACATAATTGCAGTAATAAAAAAGACCCTGGCAATACTCTCTCCTGAGTATAAAACGAATATATAAGACAGGCTTACCCCCATTAAAGCGGCATATGCCCAAAAGCATCCTTGAGCCGCAGGTAAAGACATTTTGTTGATTCTGAAGCTAAACGCCAGCACTAAGGCCACAGGCGCAATCAGAAATAAATATCTGAGCGGGAACATGTGCACCGCATAAAACAGGCTTGGTACATTATAAATGGCATATGCAACCGCTCCTGTGATGCCAAGACCGGCAGCCATATAGTTGTAAACTTTCGCCATATAACTGCGCAGACCATATTCACCCTGAACTACTGCCGCGTCAGAAGAATGAGAAAATCTATAGTTCATATCACACCTCTTTAAAAACGAACTTGATCTATTATACATAAAATCACATATATTTAAAAATTGTATTTGGAGTTTTTAACCCAATTCAAATATTCCTTCGATCCGTTTGTAATAGGGATTTGCACTATTTCCGGAATATCATAATTGTGATTTTGCTTAATTACTTTGGAAATAGCTTCAAATAAATCTCTTTTGGTTTTAATTGCCAGCGAATATTCGTCGGCCTTTTTTATTTGCCCTTGCCATAAGTAAAAACTCGCCGCTTTTTGAACATGAATGCAAGCAGCCAAGCTTTTTTCGAGAATTTTTCGGCAAATAAGCTCAGCTTGCTGCTTGGATTCTGCTGTAGTTAAAACAATCGCGCATTCGCCTTGCACAAGACTTTCCATAATTTAAGAGTTGCTTTTCTCCATTACCGAGCTCGCCAAGACAGATTGATAAATCGTTGTTTTTGCGATTATCGGATCTATTGGAGAGCTTGTCTTAATTTTTTTCTCCAGCCGCCATAATTTTTCAACAATTTTGCTTTGTTTTCCGGCCGAATCGTTGTCTTTGTCAATTTTACGACACAGGCTGCCGGTATAAAATCTGATAGCAGATATTGCTTCCATGCCGCATATTAACTCTGTTAAGGAGGAATCTCCCATTTGATCGCTTACGTCCTGATCGTTCCCAAGCATTTGAATGTAGAACATGATTGACGCTATATTTGTATCGGATTGATCCATCTTTTTTGTTGCAAAACGAACTAGTTCGAAAGAAGGAATTTGGTCGACCATTGCAATTTTACAAATCATCCGGGCCAGATCCAAAACGACTTTATTATCATTATTAAAAAAGCCTAAGCATTCGCAAGATTGGTTTTTCATAAGCAGCTCGCTTATTTTCTTCGACTGCTTATAGCTATCTGCCGCCAGCACGAAAATGTCCGGGGATGAAAATACTTCGTTAAGCCTCGGTATAAAGCCGTCGCCAACTTTCTCGACAATGTGCAACTTTACAACCTGTTCTTGAAACAAGAGGATGTTTTCATCCAGCTTGATATCAAGCGCTTTGGCCAAAACGCTCTGGGCCGATATACTTTTGTCCGAAAGTTTTGTCGCGGCAACGATAAAATCCAAAAACTTTCTTTGCAACGACTGATTATTCCCATACACAAATAAAAACCGTTTAGACAAGAGGTTTTCTATACTAAACTCTGAAAAGCTAATCCTCATGGTTGAATTTGTGATCTCTAACGAATAACCTTACTTGTTCATATACTTCTCTGGCGATTTGTTCAAACATACTGTTATAATATGGCTCGTAGATCATCAACTCAAATAACCCCTCCGAGCTTGCCGTGTTATACGTAACAGTTGATGACGCTTTGCTTTTTAACAGCTCTTTTCCCGTTCTTATAGAAATAAGGCTATAATTCACAGTACATGCTATTTCGCATCTTCCCGTTGATCCATCCGAATATTTTACAAGCTCTCTATTTTGTATGCTTAGCTTAGCTGCCATTTTGCAGGGAAATGGAAAATATATTTGAGTGTCTTGAAATGCTTCTATTAATCGATTACGTAAGTCTACGCCTTCACGATTTGGAATAGTCGATATCCTAATTGGATATCCCTTTCCAGGCACACAATCTTCTGAATTGGAATATAAGCGGCAGCCTACGCTATGACCCTGTCTGTGAAGCGGGGCTATTATGCAGCCGCCAAGCGAAATTGAAATAATTAGAGAGGCAATTAAAAATCTATACGACAAAGTTTATGATTTTATCAGAAACGAAGACAACTTTCTTTGCGCAACAATTAGACAGGCATTTTTTAACAACATCAAGATTTTTGATCATATTTTCAACATCTTGCTGACTTGCGCCGGCAGAAACACTCAGTTTTGCTCGCAGTTTACCATTTACCTGAACGGCGATGATGGCTGTTTCTTTTTGCAGTTTGTACACAGTAAAATCCGGCCAATCAATTTCTTGTACAGTTTTTGTGTTGCCCAGTTTTTGATTTACTTCTTCGCTGAAATGCGGAGTAATAGGCGCCATCACGATATTGGTCAAAAGCAGAAGGCCCCTGAACTCTTCGTCATAAACGTCTGCACAATCGAGCAGATCATACATAACGTTAACAGCGTCATGTATAGCCGCAATGGCGCGATTAAACTGAAACTTTTCGTATAACTCGCCGACTTGCGCGATGCTTCTCAACGCTTGTTTAAAACTTTCGCTTGTTTGCGAATCGATCCGATCCAATTTTAAGGTTGTACCGGGGGCAGCAGCAATTACGTCCGCATATTTTTCACTGAACATAACGACCAACCGCCAAAAGCGGTTTATAAAACGCCAGCAACCGGTTATGCCTTCGTCAGACCACTCTATATCTCTGTCTACCGGACTGTCAGACAGAACGAACATCCTAACAGAATCTGCCCCATATATACGAACCATCTCGTCCGGTGAAATGACGTTTTTCTTTGACTTGCTCATTTTTTCAGAGCGCCCAACCTTGACGACAGTATTGTCGGCTTTGCACACCACTTTACCGTTTTTGATCTCTGTTTCCTCAGGAGACAGCCAATGCCCATCCACATGCCTGTAGGCTTTATGGCATACCATACCTTGCGTGAACAGAGCTTTGAACGGCTCATCCAGGTCTACATAACCGCAATCTCTCAAAGCCTTAGTAAAAAACCTGGCGTAGAGCAAATGCAGAATAGCGTGCTCAATACCGCCTATATAATAATCAACCGGCAACCAACGACCTATTTGCTCTTTATTAAACACGCTAAGATCGGACTCCTTATCTTGGCAGAAACGAATAAAGTACCAAGAAGAATCAACGAAGGTGTCCATTGTGTCCGCTTCTCGATGAGCCTGCGCGCCACATTTTGGACATTTTGTTTTGCGCCACGTTGAATGCCTGTCCAAAGGGTTGCCAGGTTTATCGAATGTCACGTCGATCGGCAGAGTAACGGGCAAATCTTCTTCGGTTACCGGGACAACCCCACATCTTTCGCAGTGAATCATAGGAATCGGACACCCCCAATAACGCTGGCGTGATATGCCCCAATCGCGAAGCCGGCAAAATTTTGAGGCCTTGCCTACGCCTATTTTTTCGCAATATTCGATTATGTAATCCTTAGCTTCTTGCGTTGTCTTGCCGTCAAGAAACCCGGAGTCCACCATCACTCCATCACCCAAGTAAGGAGCGTCCCCTCCTCGAACTGATTCACTGTTGGTCGGCCTTATTACATCTTTTATAGGCAGGTTATATTTTTTTGCAAAATCCCAATCACGCATGTCATGTGCCGGCGCTCCAAATATAGCTCCGGTTCCATAAGTCTGAAGCACAAAATTCGCTATGTAGACCGGAAGCCCTTTGCCATCAAGCAAAGGGCTGTATGCCAGAGTCTCTGTATCGACGCCAAGTTTTTCCATTTTATCCATGTCTCCTGTCGATACAGAGCTTTTGCTGCACATATAAACAAACTTTGCAATAGCTGGCGCAGTTTTAGCCAGTTTTTGGGCTAGTGGGTGTTGAGCTGATATGGCAACGAAACTCGCCCCAAAAATCGTCTCAGGCCTAGTAGAATATATCGACAAATCCTGCAACTCCCGACCCTTTTTGTCTTTGACCGCAAAATCCAGCATTAATCCCCTAGAATACCCTATCCATCGTTCCTGCATTGTACGGACTTTCTCCGGCCATTCCTGTAGCAGTTTCAAGTCCTGAAAAAGCTCGTCCGTATAGGCGGTTATCTTGAAAAACCACTGCGACAACTGTCGACTCTCGATCGGAGCGCCGGAGCGCCATCCCCGTCCATCAATTACTTGTTCGTTCGCTAAAACGCAGTTATCAACAGGATCCCAGTTGACCATAGACTCTTTGCGGTAAACCAATCCTTTTTTGTACATGTCTAAAAAGATTTTCTGCTGAACGGCGTAATAATCCTGATCACAAGTAGCAAATTCACGCTCCCAGTCGTAGGAGAAGCCGAACAGTTCCAATTGCTTGCGCATTGAGTCTATATTGCCATAGGTCCAGTCCTTTGGATGAACAGCGTTCGCCAGCGCTGCATTCTCTGCCGGCAGACCAAATGCATCCCATCCAACCGGATGCAGCACATCAAAACCTTTTGCGCGCTTAAACCTTGCGATCACGTCGCCTATCATGAAGTTCCTGATATGACCCATGTGTACACGCCCGGAAGGATACATAAACATTTCGAGCACATAGCACTTTTCCCGGCCGCCGGAGCGCTCTTTTGTTTTTCCTAATCCGGCCGCAGATTTCCAGCGCTGCTGCCATTTTTTTTCTGTTAATTGAAAATTATAATTAGCGGGCGTTTTCATAATTTAATGTTTAGCTTGATAGATTATCGCCTTGTAAACTTTATCTTCCAGATTTCTGTCGTTGTCGATTGACACCCAATCTCCGGACTTATCTTTAACCTGGCGGAAAACTCGCACAACCAGCTTGCCTTTATCAGACGCATTAACGCAGATTTTCTGTCTTATGTTCAAGTCTCCAACCGGCATCCAATCTGTAACGAACAATCCTGTTGTTGTGTCGCTTGAAATCAATGGATACTGCGACATTTCACCAGCCGCCGCTTTTATAATGGATTTTCTGGGCGCAGAAGATTTCGAGCTTAAAGAAATTTTTCCGATAACGACATCTTTGCCCCCAAACTTGCCAATAGCTTCTCGTTTTCTTTTTATTACGCGATTTTCCCTGTGCGTCTGATAGTTAAGGAGCTTCATAGGCTGAGTCACCGCTCCTGCTTGGGCGGCGATCAACATGATCGAAGTGGTAAAAAAAACTCTGACGGCTGTTTGTAATCTCAATTCCGATACCTATCTACAATAATAAATATTTCAATTTAAAATATACGAAAATTTATCTAACGAGAAAGGGTAAATTTTCTTTTTGCAATTCCTTAAGACATGTGCAAGATTTACTGCATATAGCACGCAGAAAATTATCCGGTCTTTGTGAGATAATGAAGTCGTTTCTGCGGAGGTTTAACCGGAGGTGGAGCTGTGTCTGATTATGTAAAAATTTCTATGTCGCAGCTGCTTGAAGCAGGTGTGCACTTTGGGCATCACAGATGCCGTTGTAACCCAAAAATGCAAGGCTATCTGTATGGTGTAAGGAATAATATTCACATCATTAATCTGGAAAAGACTGTTCCTATGCTGCATGATGGACTGGACGCTCTAAAAGACGTGGCTGCGCGCGGTGGAAGGGTCTTGTTTGTCGGAACTAAACGGCAAGCCAGAGATGCTATTGCTGAAGCAGCTAGACGTTGCGGTCAATACTATATAAATCACCGTTGGTTGGGTGGACTTTTAACTAACTGGAAAACTGTTTCTGCTTCCATTAGTAAACTTAATCAGCTTGCAGAAAAACTTAAAGCGGATGATACCGGGCTTACGAAGAAAGAATTGCTTACGCTACGTCGTCAGTACGACAAACTCGAGCTTGCCTTGGGCGGCATTCGCGAAATGGGCAGTATCCCGAACGCTTTGTTCATTATCGATGTCAACATGGAATCTCTTGCTGTAAATGAAGCACTAAAGCTGCGTATTCCAGCCATTGCCATATGTGACAGCAATTCAGATCCAACCAAAGCGACCTATCCTATTCCTGGCAACGACGACTCTTCCAAAGCTATTGAGCTGTACTGTGATCTGGCTTCTAAGGCGATTTTAGCCGGTTTGCAAGACGCTCTTATTTCCTCTAATTCTGATCTTGGCGAGTCTGAATCGGCTGAGGTTTTGCAGTTGGGCGTTGATAAAGGCAGCTTAGTTGAAAATACATCTGTTCCTGAGGAAGTCGACATTGCTTCAACAGAGGCGATTTAGCATAAGAGGATTATAATGGCTGAAGTAACTGCAGGAATGGTAAAGGAGTTGCGCGATCGCACTGGCGCAGGAATGATGGATTGCAAGAGGGCGCTTATTGAAAACAATATTGACATGGAGGTTGCGGTTGACTGGCTAAGGAAAAAAGGGCTGGCAGCGGCGGCCAAGAAAGCTGGCAGAACGGCCGCTGAAGGATTAGTTTTTGCGAAATCATATGGGCAATCAGGGGTTGTTTTAGAGGTGAATGCCGAAACAGATTTTGTCGGCCGTAATGAACTTTTCCAAAAGTACGTCAATTCTTTAGGCGAACTTTGCTACAATAATTTTGACAAAAATCTTGAAGAAGTTAAACGATTAAAAATAGGCACCGAGGGAAGGAATGTTGAGGAGGAGTTAATAAGCCTTATATCTGTTATCGGTGAAAACATGTCTTTAAGGCGTGTCGAGCGCTTAAGCGTTAATAAGGGGTGTGTGTGTGCTTATACGCACAGCGCGGTTTCTCCCGGTCTTGGCAGAATAGGCGTTCTTGTCGCGCTCGAATCTTCTGCGCAAGAAGCGAAACTAATGGAGCTTGGCAAACAGATTGCTATGCACATAGCCGCGACGAAACCTCAAGTGGTTTTACGTGGCGATATGCCGGCCGAGGTCGTAGAACGCGAAAGATCAGTTCTTGTCGAGCAAGCTCGCATGTCCGGCAAACCGGAGCAAGTTATTGAAAAAATGGTCGAAGGGCGGCTGCAGAAGTTTTTTGCCGAAGTCGTTTTGCTTGAGCAACCGTTTGTCATTGACGGTGAAACGAAAGTATCTGCCGTTTTGGAGCAAGCGTCTAAAGACGCTGGAACGCCCATAAAAATTACAGGATTTAAAATATTTTTGCTGGGCGAAGGCATTGATAAGCCGCAAACAGATTTTGCCGCAGAAGTCGCCGCCCAAGCAAAATGATTGACTGATAATTTTGGTTGTTAGATATGAATCAAGTCGCACATTACGAGAAGGCATCGCTTAATTAGCTAAGCTCAGGCGAACAGATCTCCATGAAAAAATTGAAAAGCGCAAACTCGGAATTCATGCAGCCGAGTTATGTCGTTTTTGCTTAGTTTTTATTGTTTCTAATGCAGATCTTTGACATTCAATTGCGAGAGCAAATCAGTTCTTTGCACTTTTGAATTACGCTTTCTTCTTCCAAACATTTGCCGCTTTCTTTTCTTTAGCTATCCCCTTGTCTCTGATAGCAGTTTACAAAAATCATATTCGTCGCAAACAAATAGCGCCGAATTGCCATCGTAATAAACCGTACGATCATCAAAACCCTCTTGCCGAACGGTTTCACCCCCCCCCCCAACATTTGCTTGCGCGCGCATATCGTATTTTCTTTGATCTGCACCACAGCGGTGTGTTGTTTCTTTAAACGCCGTTACAAAAGCTTAGGTGCTTTGAAATGAGCCTATATCGCCCTAGATTCCTGTGACTACCTTAATCTCTAGCGTTTCATCAAAGACGCTGCGTTTCGTCTTAAGAAACGTTTTTCTGATAAGGAGTTATCATTGCAAGAGTGTTGAATTTCTTGATTTAACTGATTCACGGTAACGTTATTTGCTTACTTGGCGATCGAACTATTTTTAGTCTTTGACAAAAAAATAATGGTCTTTTCCATTCATCACCACATTAAAACAAAATACTTTACTTGCGCAGCGCTTTCGATATGGCATATCCCGAAATGCCCAAGCAATCGTAAAAACACATTTTTAGCCATTTTGCAAAAATCTGAAGCTATAACCTTTCAGAATATAATAAACAGATCGGCATAACTTATTATGCCGCTCGCGAACCGTTTCTTTCATTATCAAAAATTGGCCAACGTTTAGGAGAGCTACGGATAGGAAATGATGAAATGTTTAAAGCAAAACGCCCGAGGCAATCGATTTATAGAGTTTTTCTTTGAAAAGTGTTTATCCTTGTTATAGTGTCACCTCAGCCTCCCAAACGTTACGTGGGCTTGGCTTGTATTTCATGAGCCGTGAAAACTTGCCGATGGAGCTAGACGCTTTGCGAAAAAACTGGCCTAGGTTCCTGGTTTGTAGTAAAATTCATATATGTGTACTGGCGACATTCATAAATATCCGATACTGCCGTTGCGGGATATTGTCATATTTCCAAATATGATAGTTCCTCTTTTTGTGGGAAGAAACGCGTCTGTGCGCGCACTCGAAAGCGTTTTGTATACCGACAAAAAGATACTTCTTGTTACCCAAAAAAATCAGGAAGTTGAGACTCCAAGTGAAAAAGACCTATATAAGGTGGGAACAATCGGCGGAATACTTCAATTGCTTAAAATGCCGGACGGCACTGTAAAGGTACTCGTAGAAGGATATAACCGTGCCACGGTAGGCAGTATGGATAAGCTCAAAGGTTTTCTTGCTGCAGAAGCGACCCAAATAATCGAAGTAGAAGATGAAACTAAAGAAATCGACGCCCTTATGCGTACTTTAGCGTCTCAGTTTGAGCAGTATTCAAAGCTCAACCGAAAAATACCTATTGAAGCCGTTGTTTCGGTAATACAACTGAAATCCCCGGTCAAGTTAAGCGATACAATAGCCGCGCATCTACCTCTGCGCGTGTCAGACAAACAAAACCTTCTTGAAACCGGCAATGTTCAAAAACGTCTTGAAAAATTACTAAGTTTTCTTGAATCTGAAATTGAACTCCTGCAAATCGAAGCAAAAATCAAAAACCGCGTAAAAAAACAAATTGAGAGATCTCAGCGGGATTATTATCTCAATGAGCAAATTAAGGCTATCCAAAAAGAACTGGGAGAGGGCGGCGAGTTACCTGACGAAATACAGGAAATTGAGGATAAACTTCAAAAGACGCGGTTATCAGCCGAAGCGCGGGAAAAAGCGAATTCTGAACTTAAAAAACTTCGCCAAATGAGCCCCATGTCCGCTGAAGCCGCAGTGATAAGAAATTATCTTGATTGGCTGATCGCTCTGCCCTGGTCAAAGCCAAAATTTGCTAAAATTAAAATAAACGAGGCAAAAGTTTTTTTGAATAAACAGCACTACGGCCTCGATAAAGTAAAAGATCGTATTATTGAGTATATATCCGTCTTACAGAGGGTTAAGAAAGTTAATTCCCAGATACTTTGTTTTGTCGGCCCTCCCGGAGTTGGAAAAACTTCTTTGGCGAAATCCATTGCCGAAGCGACCGGCAGAAATTTTGTAAAGGTCTCTCTCGGCGGAGTTAGAGATGAAGCCGAAATCCGCGGGCATAGGCGCACTTACATAGGAGCGATGCCGGGCAGGATAATTCAAGGAATGAAAAAAGCCAAAACGACTAATCCTTTGTTTTTGCTTGATGAGATTGATAAGTTGGGATCAGACTGGCGTGGCGATCCAACTTCGGCTCTTCTGGAAGTGTTGGATCCTGAGCAAAATTCTGCGTTCAACGATCACTATATGGAGGTCGACTATGATCTGTCCAACGTGATGTTTGTCACCACCGCAAATACGTTGAATCTCCCCGGCCCTCTTTTGGATAGGATGGAGGTTATTCGCATTTCCGGATACACAGAGGATGAAAAATTTGAGATTGCCAAGCGTCATCTTATCGATAAGCAACGTAAGATTCACGGCTTGAAGAAAAAAGAATTTATCCTTACAGACAGCGGCATAATTAAAGAAATAATCAGATCATATACAAATGAAGCGGGCGTACGCGGCCTTGAACGTGAAATTGCAAAAATTGCCAGAAAAATTACAAGACAGTTGGTAGAAGCCAACGAAGAACCAATTTCATCAAGAAAAACCTCGAAGAATGGATTGCGTAAAGGTATTGCGCCAAAAATTTCAAAAGCTAATCTGAATATGTATTTAGGCGCAGAGAAATACAGACATCTTTTCGCTGACAAAAAAAATATGGTCGGGGTCACCAATGGTTTGGCGTGGACAGAAGTCGGCGGAGAGCTTCTTTCAATAGAGGCCGTATGTATGCATGGAAAAGGCAAGTCTTTGTTTACAGGGAAACTCGGCGATGTAATGCAGGAATCGATTCAGGCGGCGCTTAGTTTCGTTCGGTATCAGGCAGGCGCCTACGGTATAGATGAAAACATTTTCGAAAAAACCGACATACATATTCATGTGCCAGAGGGAGCGACGCCAAAAGATGGGCCGTCTGCTGGAATTGCCATGGTTACGTCTATGGTGTCTGTTTTAACCGGCGTACCGGTGCGCAAAGATGTTGCAATGACCGGAGAAATAACCTTAAGAGGGCGCGTCTTGGCTATTGGAGGATTAAAAGAAAAACTGCTTGCCGCTTTGCGCGGTGGGATAAAAAAGGCAATAATTCCCAAAGAAAATGAAAAAGACTTACCGGAACTTCCGGATAGAATAAAGAATGAGCTGAAAATAATATGTGTAGAAAATGCAGATGAAGCGCTTTCCGAAGCTCTTGTTGAATTTTCAGCCAAACCTATTCTGCGCCACGGTATATCTGGAAGATTAGCAAGCGCGGAAATACCAATCCAACAGATGATGTAATCAAAGCTGTAAGCCCCCATAGGCTATCATTGACCTAGACGGGCAAAGCCGATCTCCGCAAACGCAATTAGATATCTCCGGCGTGGATATTGATTCTCCCGAGGCCAAGAAATCAGCTTTAAAAGCTGGGGGGACAACTGTGAATCACACAGTAAGAAACCCATTCCAACCAAGAAGAGGTCATCGGAGCCGGAGGGGCACGATGAGTCTTGATATACGTTCATAGCAAGAGATATTCCGGACGCTAAGCGCGCCGCTTAGTCAATAAACCAGATTGCGATTGAGTCGAATGAATATCGGAATGTGGCGGATTAAGTTGCGCTTATCGACCATGACAGAGCTAATGTTTACAAAGGATTGGCGGCTCCGCTGCTGAGTTAGGCTTACACAGCAGTATAGCCGTTTGTTTTAGGAAAAATAATCATCATGTTTTTACCAAACGGATCGCAGATTTTAGCCTTGCAATATCTACATCTATTTTAGAGACTTTTCGAAATTTTAGCGTTTGGCCTAAAAAACGTATTAAGATTTATCCACAAAAAATGTGAGTATATTTGTGAAAAAGTCCTGATAAGGATGGCACTATGCCGAAGCGATCGTCGTGTCCATTTTTTTAACGTACTGATGCGATAAACCGAAGAAATTTTCTGCATAGTTTTTTTATATAATCATTAGATGAAAACAAAGCTTGCTTAAGATAAAATGTAAGCTGACGTTTATCAAAAGTGGGGCCGTAGCTCAGTTGGGAGAGCGCGACATTCGCATTGTCGAGGTCAGGGGTTCGATTCCCCTTGGCTCCACCAAGGATAAAGCTGGTATTAGAGTTGGTAGTTCGGCTAAAGTGTTATTATGTGATCCGGGCGATTTCTCCCCCTCCTGTCCCACACTTTATGAAAAAATAAACTCGATAGATAAAAATAACGCATCGCTGAATCTTCTGTATTTAATCGCCAGCAACCTTAGATAATGTTCTATACGCGTGTGGGGTTACCGAGCGCTCGTTCTCTCTTCATTACTGGCATCCCCTCCCGCCAGCTGATCTCTCATCACGGTTGTATTGATGGCACAGAATACAACCGTGGTAGTCGCCTAGCCTCAGGGGAGGGATATACATTTCCTCTATTGACAAAATCCGGAGTCAACTCTA
>JAIRWN010000029.1 GCA_031268985.1 Holosporales bacterium | reverse complement strand
AATTTGTTCCGTTTGAACAGTCAGCGCAGGTATAAAAATACCAGCAGGAAGCCGCGTTGAGGAAAGGGCAGATCAAGGAATGTCTCACTATAAAGCCTATGCAAACGGTTTTGGAGAGGAGGCGAAATTGCGTTTTTAAAAATATGGCTCCGAAACATCAACTTTCAAAATTTTATTAAGCGACGTTTAAAAGATTAATTTTCCAATTTTCAAGCTCTAAGCCCAAGGCACTTGAGCTCTTTTGTATGCCGCCATTCCTATGTTTTATTCTAATATATCTAAAGAAGCGCTGCTTTCGAAGCCAATTATATAACATGAAGGGGCCGCCGAGCGTTAGGAGCGCGGAGACGCCGAACTCCAAGGGAGATAAAGATCGATAAGGCGAAGCAATTAAGGGGGCTCGGAAGCCGGCATTAGTTCATCGCTTGTCGCTCTTTGTTCCTTTTTCACATTTAGAATCCCGGTCGCTTCCTTAAAAAGCAAAGATATGTTCGTATCGTTTGAAAGATAGTTTTTTGTGTCGACAAAAATATCTGCCGGCTTATCTGTTTTTATCCAGAGCCGCTTATCTGATTATGTCTATCCACGTCCTCTCTCGCTCCCGGATTGGCTTTTTATGCAGGTTTATACATTACAGGTCAAATGAATTGACCGGGCTTTTGTCGCGCAAGGTTTTTAAGAGAACAAAATTCGCCTGATTTATGCAGCAGCGATAAAGAATTCTCACCTTTTGCGTGTCTTGTGCGACACCTTTTTAGTCTTTTACGCAAAAATGTGTTTTTGCCTAAATTTGCATAAATTTTCATCATAACGTTTTTGAATTTTTCTGTTTTATTAAGCGCAAGAACGATTCCATTTTCCTGCCGCTACATCCCTTTTAAAATTTTGTTGCATATCTTTCCCGCATAGAGTAAATATTTACACTGCAGGAAGATTTGTTTAAAATGCAATCAAATTTTTATTGCAATTCCAAATTTTTTTCAACATTTAACCTAATAGGTTTGTACGTCGTAAACGCGTGATGAAATTTATATTTGCATTACTCTTTGCGTTTTGCTCGCTAAAAAGCGGTTTCTCTGCCTTGCCGCCATTGATTATGCGAGATCCATTGGGTGCTTTTACTTATATCCGTTTGGGGGTTATGCCTGCATCCCCCTATATAGAGGGATGCATCCGTCGAGCTGCGGGTATACAGCCGACTGGTCCAGATGATCCAGACAAAAGAACAGCCAGAGACTTAGTAGATGCGTTTATGCGCCTTAGTTCACAAGAAAAAGATGGCCTGTGGAAGGATCTAAATGAGCAACTTGAGACAGCAAAAACAGCATTGTCTGCTTCATCCCTCCATTTAACCAACCAACAGAAAGGTACTATAAAACAAATTAGCGGGGGGGGGGGTGGGGTATTTTTCAGTCCTGGAACACAAAGTGGGACAGTATGACATTGTCAGAGAAAGTGCGTTTAGCTCAAGGTCAGGGGCTCGGGCAATATGGGAACAATTTGAATAACGTTTTTGCTATATCGGACTTAATTGCACTATTGTTTAGGCATGATCCAGTCTTTCGTGAAGATGCAACAAAAATAGCGTTAGCAACACTAACCCCGGGCTCCGTTTTATTCCTTGATGCGATATACAACGAGTTTCTTGATAAACACGGGATATATAAGATATTTAAAGTGAGTCTGCCTCAATTAGCAGCGATCCCTCATGCTTACACCGACAATGAATATGAAAATGAACATAAAAAAGTATTTAAGGGGACTTTGCTCACTCTTTTGAAAAAATATAATGAATCACATTTTAAATCCATACTAGAGACGCTAGAAAGTCTGTCAGATAGGTATCTATCGGCTGTAGATCGCGAGTTTAAAAAGCTAGATCCGATAACTAAACATCGCCTAACCCCTTCTGCTCTACCACTCGGCTCTTCTTGGAGTAGTGCTATATGGCATTATTCTAAAACGCAGCTTGCTGAACAATTTTATTTTTCGCATTTAGATCCGAATCTGAAACCGCTCCATGGCGCCTGCAGAACCCTTTTTGTCTATCAAGATTTTCTGGCGTTATTCCATTGTTGTGCAGAAATGGTACTGCACACTAAAGGAATCGCGGGAACAACGCTATCTGCTCCGGACCGGCAAGATGTGAGGATGAAAGAGATATTCAGAGATGAAGATGAACGTGATGAAAGGAAAAAATATTATGACGGTATTATTCGGGAGGCGCTTACAGCTTTAAATATTCTGCCTCCGCTACCCCCGGCTGTGGTTCCTCCGGCTGTGGTTCCTCCGCCTCCGCCTCCGGCACCTCCGCCGCCTCCGGCTCCGCTGCCGCCTTTTCACGATCACAGTTCGTTGGCCGCCTGGGATGCATATTTTCGCGCGCACGGCAAAAGACCTTCCCCCAATTTTATTATAAACGTGCGTGAAGATGAGCATGATGAGTATCGTGCCAGATTAGATGCGGGAGGGGATGTGCCTAAAAGGGTAAAATTGATCAGAGGATTGGTCGGACAGGATCTTATTAGTATCGTTACCCATTATGCCAGATCTGCGCTAGTCGAAGCGAGAGTAGTAGGAACGCAAGAAGAAAAGGATAGGGCTGAGACACTATTGGGAATGAAGCTTCCTCATGGTATTGATTATAGAGTTCTGCCACCGCCTCCGGCTCCTCCGGCACCTGGCGAGCTTGGATATAGACCTTATGTTCCATATAGGGTTCCGCCTCCGCCACCTCCGCTACCCCCGGTTGTGGTTCCGGCTCCGCGTACCGTAAGTAAGAGTATAGAGGAGTCGCCCCCGGTCTCTTTTGCACCTGCCGGACGCAGAATTCATTTAGAAGAAGAATTCACAGGAATGGACCACCTGGCGGAACTAAAGAAAAAAATCCTGGAGTTCCTAAGAAGATACAACCCTGCCGCATACGAAAGGCAAATGAGGATTTACTAGCAACAAAAGGCCAAAGAAACGGCGTTGAATTTATTACTAATGTGATTGAACGTGGAACAGATAGAGTTAACGAGCCTGGATGAGGTTTGCTGCCGCCACCGGCTTCGCACGCTGATAGCCTGCCGCACGCAGGTAGAGCTGTAGGTGGCCCGCCACCACCGCTGTTCCAGGTCTAGGTAGAGGGGGCTCTGCCACCTCCAGCGTCTGGCGAGCCTGGATAGGGCGCCTGTTTCATCTGCCACTATCACCAGCTTCGGCTACGGCTGTTCTGGCTCCGCGTGCCGCAACTAAGAGTATGAGGGGGGGGGGTCGGGTATGAATGCGTTTTTCCTTTACCGAACTGGAAAAAGGCGTATTTCGGTTCCGCCATTACTGCCGCTTAGAATTGGGTGATGACAGCGTTTAAACCTTGCCCCTAAAACCGTTTAAGCAGGCTTTATAAGCGATACGCTCTGTGACTTAATATAAGCGATTTTGGAAAGGTTGTGGCCACTTCTTCCAACCGTTCGAAGGAAGGGTTCGTTTTTCTGTTATGTAAAATTGTGCAAAGATTTAAGCGTGTATTGAATAATTTGAAGAGTTGTTATGCGAGTTTGGAAAGACGGTTTTTGGGCATATCGGGATTTGCGCTAATGACAATTATGTTCATATAACATTATAAAAAAGGGCGGGTCGTGAGTAATTGAGAAATGAGAGGAGCGTGTGAACAATGAAATATCCGAGAAAGTACGAGAGCAATGTATTGGTCGGTTTGATTAAGGCTATTATAAGGGGGTATCAACTGCTTTTATCTCCAATAATCGGTCGGCAATGCAGGTTCACTCCCAGTTGTTCAGAGTATGCAATTATTGCGCTTGAGAAATATGGCTTAGTTAGAGGTATTTGGATGTCAATCAAACGTCTTTTGAAATGCAATCCATGGAGCGGCGGAGAGGTTTAAAGATTAAGCGATTCGGCGCGTTACAAAGAATGCCACCGCGATGATTGTAGCCATACGCGCCATATCGCTCACTTAAGCGTTTGTCTGTCCCACCTTGAACTTGCGCGCCTTTAGCGCGCTAAGACCGTAAGAGCAATAAGTCCGCAATCAGTAGGAAGGCGGCGCGGTTTCAAGCAGCCATAAATTTCGTTAAGCAAGCTCCACATAAAATACGTAAAATTCCTATATAATTATTCATTGTTTATGATATAGTCCGCGAATAGTAGGTTCCAGCGGAGAGCGGGATGGTGGGTTATTATATAGTCTGTTTATTGGCTGTTTTGGCTCTGCTTTACGGCGCCGTTTCAGCGTTCTTGGTGTTTAAATCTGACACAGGTAATGCTCGCATGAAAGAAATCGCTTCTGCGATACAAGAAGGCGCCTATGCCTACTTGAGACACGAATATCGAGCCATTCTTGTCGTTGGAGCGGTGGTAGCGCTTGCGGTTGGCTTTTTCATGGGAACATATTCTGCTGTTGGGTTTCTGATAGGGGCGGGTTTTTCAGCGCTGGCCGGCTATATAGGCATGATGATTTCAGTGCGCGCAAATATACGCACAGCGGAAGCCTCGCGCAATGGACTTGCGGCCGGACTGTCAGTCGCTTACAAGGCCGGCTCTGTGACAGGTTTTTTGGTCGTGGGTTTGGGGTTGCTTGGAATAACCGGATATTACATTTATTTGCGTAACGCATTTTTGGATGAACACAGCGTATCAGAAGCGTTATTGGCGTTCAGTTTTGGCGCTTCTTTGATATCCATATTTGCCCGTCTGGGAGGCGGGATATTTACGAAAGGAGCCGACGTTGGAGCAGATTTGGTTGGAAAAGTTGAAGCGGGAATTCCGGAAGACGATCCGAGAAATCCGGCGGTTATTGCTGATAACGTCGGCGACAATGTCGGCGATTGCGCCGGTATGGCGGCAGACCTTTTTGAAACGTATGTCGTTACTACAACCGCATCTATGGTGCTGGCTGGGATATTTTTTGCCGACATACATCTTGAGATTTTGACGCTGTATCCGCTTGCAATTTGTGGAGTCTGCGTAGTCAGCTCTATACTTGGGACATTTTTCGCTCGTCTGGGGAAAAGCCAAAATATAATGTCGGCCTTGTATAAAAGTTTGTTTGTTGCCGCAGCGCTGTCGCTGCTATTTATAGCGGGAATAACTTATTACTTAATTCCGCCTGATGAAGTGTTTATCCTTAATAATTTGACCTTTGGCGCAACGGATTTGGTCGTTTGCTGTTGCGTTGGTTTGGTTGTTACGGCCTTTATGGTATGGGTTACAGAGTACTATACCGCGTCGTCTTACAGGCCTGTGCGGTCTATCGCAAAAAGTTCGGAGACGGGGCACGGTACTAACGTTATACAGGGGTTGGCTGTATCTATGGAATCGACCGCCATTCCGGTTGTTATCATAAGCGCAGGAATTGCAGTGTCCTATATGACTGCGGGACTTTATGGCGTTTCAATCGCAGCTACGTCTATGCTGGCATTGGCCGGGATAGTGATAACAATTGACGCTTATGGGCCTATAACGGACAACGCCGGCGGGATTGCCGAAATGGCGGAGCTGCCAAAGAATGTAAGAGAAACAACCGATGCTTTGGACGCGGTGGGCAATACCACAAAGGCTGTAACAAAGGGGTATGCTATTGGTTCAGCTGCTTTGGCGGCGCTTGTTCTGTTCTCGACTTATACGCAAGATCTTCAGCGTCTGTTCGAGAACGTTTCAGTAAATTTTAGTTTAGAAAATGCGTACGTAATAATTGGTTTGTTCGTGGGCGGTCTGTTGCCTTATCTTTTTGGATCGTTCGGAATGACCTCGGTTGGGCGCGCCGGTGGAGCAATCGTAATGGAAGTCCGCAGACAGTTTAAAGAAAAGCCGGGCATTATGAAAGGCACAGATAAGCCTGATTACGGTAAGGCCGTAGGTATGCTTACGAAAGCTGCAATCAAAGAGATGATAATTCCGTCGCTATTACCCATTTTTGCCCCTATCGTGTTGTTTGCGATCGTATATTACGCGACCGGTTTGGCCGAGGCATTCAGCGCTCTTGGCGCAATGTTGCTTGGAACTATTGTTACGGGAATTTTTGTCGCGATTTCCATGACTTCCGGTGGAGGCGCTTGGGATAATGCCAAGAAATACATCGAGGCCGGAAATTATGGCGGCAAAGGTTCCGAGGCTCATAAGGCTGCAGTTACCGGCGATACTGTGGGCGATCCTTATAAAGATACGGTCGGCCCGGCAATAAACCCTTTAATTAAAATCGTAAACATCGTTGCTCTGATAATGTTGGCGGCCTTATCCAAGATAGTTAATTGAGCCCTTCCTTTCGTTTTATTTGTCCAAATCGGGCCAGTCTGACTGATGCTTCGATGCTGAAATTGGTTGATTCGACGGGGTATGATTCCGAGATAGTTTTATGAAGGCGCAATCTTACAGCGTTCAAGATCTTTTTAAATTTTATGGAAACATGCTTCTTATCCGAAGATTTGAAGAGAAGTGCGCGCAGCTTTACAGAAAAGGGGTTATCGGAGGATTTTGTCACCTGTACATAGGTCAAGAGGCCGTAGCTGCAGGCATGAGGGAGGTAACGTCGCCGGACAATGATTCCATTATAACCACATACCGTGACCATGCGCATATGCTGATGTGCGGTATCGACCCCAAAGTAATAATGGCTGAGCTGGCCGGAAAGATAACCGGGTGCTCTAAAGGCAAGGGGGGGTCGATGCATATGTTTTCTCGCCAGCGGAGGTTTTACGGTGGGCATGGCATTGTGGGGGCTTCTTCATCTATTGGGACTGGCGTTGCTTTTTCTCATCAATACAAAAAAGACGATGGGGTTTGTTTCTGCTATTTTGGCGACGGAGCAACCAATCAAGGACAGGTTTACGAGTCATTTAATATGGCTTCTATGTGGAAGCTGCCAATAGTGTACATTATTGAAAATAACTTCTATGCAATGGGAACTTCGGTGAATAGATCGCACGCTAACATTGATCTTTACAGAAGAGGCGAGCCCTTTAACGTTCCCGGCAAAGCGGTGGATGGTATGAAAATTCAGGAAGTTATAGCCGCCGGCTGCGAGGCGGCGTCTCATGCAAGATCCGGCAAAGGCCCGGTGATCTTAGAAATGCGAACTTATCGCTATCTTGGTCATTCCATGTCCGATCCTGCGACTTACCGTACGAAAGAGGAAGTCGAACAGGTAAAATCGACTCGTGACCCGATTGAGCATGTGAAAAATACAATTGCCAAAAAGCAAGGGCTGAAGGAGTCGGAAATAAAAGATATTGAGTCTAAAGTAAGCAATATTGTTGAAGGGGCGGCTGATTTTGCTCTAAATTCACCGACTCCACAGGAAAAAGTTTTATACGAAGACGTTTTGATTTAGAGAAAGTATGACGGGTATTACGGTACGAGAGGTCCTACGAGACGCCATGCGCGAGGAGATGGCCCGAGACGAAAGAGTTTTTCTTATAGGAGAAGAAGTTGCTGAATACCAAGGTGCCTATAAAGTTAGCCAGGGTCTGCTTCAGGAATTTGGGCCTAAGCGCGTTATCGACGCTCCTATCACCGAAATGGGATTTACCGGGTTTGGGTTTGGGGCGGCGATATCGGGGCTCAAACCAATAGTAGAGTTTATGACCTTTAATTTCGCTATGCAGGCGATTGACCATATAGTTAATTCTGCGGCTAAGACACTTTATATGTCCGGCGGGCAAATATCATGCCCAATTGTATTTCGTGGCGTAAATGGCATAGCGGCAAGGGTTGCCGCGCAGCACTCACAGTGTTTCGCCAGCTGGTATGCCCATTGCCCAGGCCTGAAGGTTGTGGCCCCTTATTTTGCAGCAGATGCCAAAGGATTGCTTAAATCGGCGATTCGCGATCCTAATCCGGTTATATTTCTTGAAAATGAGCTGTGGTATAGGCAAAGATTTGATGGCGTTTCGCAAGATCCGGAACACACCGTATCCATAGGTAAAGCCAACGTCGTGAAAGAGGGGAACGATGTAACCATAGTAGGTTTTTCGATGTCTATGGGAAAGGTGCTTGAAGCGTCAGAAAAACTCAAAAGCGACGGAATATCGGTTGAGATTATAGATTTACGCACACTTCGTCCACTTGATACCGATACAATTATACGCTCGGTGAAAAAGACCAATCGCCTTTTGTGTGTTGAGGAAGGATGGCCATACGCCGGGATATGCTCTGAAATAACGTCGCAGGTAATGGAATACGCGTTTGATTACCTGGACGCTCCTATTTTGCGCGTTACAGGAGCCGACGTCCCTATGCCTTACGCCGCTAACCTCGAAAAGCTGGCGCTGCCGCAATTGGATGATATAATTAGCAAAGTGAGAAGTTATTTTAAGTAAGTTTTGGAAGTAGTTCTATGCCAATCGAAATACTAATGCCGGCGCTGTCGCCCACAATGACCGAAGGTAATCTTACGAAATGGGTTAAGAAAGAGGGGGATAGGGTTTCCACCGGCGAAGTTATTGCTGAAATCGAAACAGATAAAGCAATCATGGAGGTCGAGTCCGTTGACGGCGGTATTGTTGGGAAAATACTCATCCAAGAAGGGGCTGAAAATGTGAAAGTTAACGAGGTCATAGCCTTGTTGCTTGAGGATGGTGAATCGGCGGATTCACTTAATAGATATATGTCCGCCGTTATGCCGGAATCACAGACAGCAAAAAATGAGTCCGTCAATTTTGGCGCAGACAAGTCGTGTAGCCTTCCGAAAAATGATTTTGGGGCCAGACAGCCCGCAACGCCTCTTGCAAGACGAGTAGCCGATAACGCTGGTATTGAATTAAGCAAAATTAAAGGAACCGGGCCGCACGGTCGTATCGTACGCGATGACGTTGTAAAAGCGTTAGACGGCAGTATAGCTCGTCAGCCTCAATCGCTTAATTTTTGCTGTGCCAATTGTTTTAAGGAACCTACGCTCATCAAAATCAGCCAAATGCGCAAAACCATTGCTCAGCGTTTGACCGGCTCTAAGCAGCAAGTCCCACATTTCTATCTAAGCGTTGACTGCGAGATTGATAGCATACTGACAATACGTAAGAAGCTGAACGAGTCGAACGAGTCCAACAAACTTACCGTAAACGATTTTGTCATAAAAGCAGCGGCATGTGCGTTAATCGACGTGCCGGAGGCCAACGTATCATGGTCAGATGATGGGATTTTTCAGCATCACACCGCCGATATATCAGTCGCAGTAGCGATTGACGGCGGGCTTATTACTCCGATAATTCAAGCGGCCAGTACTAAAGGGCTGAAGGAAATTTCTGTCCAAGCAAAAGATCTTATACAAAGAGCAAATGCCGGAAAATTGAAACCGGAAGAGTTCCAAGGCGGAACATTCACTGTATCTAATCTTGGAATGTATGGGGTAAAAACTTTCAGCGCAATTATAAATCCGCCGCAGGGATGCATATTAGCGGTTGGGGCCGGCGAACAACGGGCCGTTGTCCGCGATGGCAGCATATCTGTCGCTACGGTCATGTCTTGTACGCTTTCGGTTGACCATAGAGCTGTGGACGGCGTAGCCGGGGCAAAATTTCTTGCCGCTTTTAAAAAACGCATGGAAGAACCCGCCATTATGTTGATGTAAAGCTGTATGGTATTTTCCAGCTATCAGTTTTTGCTTATCTTCCTGCCGATAACATTTTTTGCGTTTTTCATACTGCAGAAATTCAAAAACGCGCAAATAACCTCGTTAGGGTTGCTTATCGCATCCATAGTATTCTATGTGTTTTGGAATCCATGGGACGTGCTTCCTTTGAGCGTCTCAATTTTGGTGAATTACGGAGTGTATCAATATCTAAGGCGATTTTCCCGCCGCCTTTTATTTATGTGGCTAGGTATAATGTTCAATTTGATTTTCCTAATAAGCTACAAGTATTTGAACTTTGGCAGTTGGCAGAGCTTCAACTTTTTTCTCAATACAAGCATACCACTTGGAATTTCCTTCTATACCTTTACTCAAATAGCTTTTCTGGTGGATTGCTATAAAGAAGATTTTCCTAAAAATGATATAATAAGATACTCGCTGTTTGTCAGTTATTTTCCACATTTGGTTTGCGGTCCTATACTGTCTTTTAAGCAACTTTATCCTCAACTGAGCAGCCCCGACAAGTTCAAGGTATCTCAAGAGAATATCGCAATATTCTTTCTTTATTTCAGCATAGGCATTTTTAAAAAGATACTGATTGCCGACCCTCTTGGCAATTATGTGGCAAGAGTTTTTGATGCTCATAGCGCATTTCATTATAAAACTCGTCTTTGGGCAACTTTATCCTATGCCGTTCAGCTTTATTTTGATTTTTCAGGGTATTCGGATATGGCAGTTGGCACGTCTAGACTGTTTGGTGTTATAATTCCATTTAACTTCGACTCGCCTTATAAGTCTAAATCCATTATAGAATTTTGGCGTCGGTGGCATATAAGTTTGTCAAATTTCCTTAAAAACTATGTCTACATACCTCTTGGTGGAAACAGGGTTTTGCCGTCCAGAATGTATTTAAATCTCGTTACAGTGATGATTTTGGGCGGCGTTTGGCACGGCGGGTACTGGACGTTTGTTGTTTGGGGGGCGTACCATGGGCTGCTGCTGGCAATTAATCATTTTTGGCGACGTAATAAAGTCTTAAAACGCCTTAACGTAATCCCCGTACGCTTGTCAAATCCGCTGAAAACAATTTTTACTTTTGCTTTAGTGTGCTGGGGATGGGTTTTGTTTCGAAGTAAAAGTCTGGATTTTGCCGGGGATATATATAAATCTATATTGTGCCTAGGGACAGGTAATATAGTTCCGTTCAATGTTTATTATTCGCTGGTAATTGGTATTCTATATATAGTTTTTGTTCCAGATACAAATAGAATTCAAGAAAAACTGTTTTACGGCAATTGTAAGAACGGCCATATAGTGGCGACAGCGGCAATTTGCGGCGTTATGATGTGCGTTGCGCTGCTTGGCTTAGGACGAGTGCAGCATTTCATTTATTCAGGCTTTTAACACGCAATGAGTACTCGCAGGATTGCTGTCATATGCGGGAATGGAGACTTGGCAAAAAAGTGTGTCAACACTTGTTTCGCAAAAGGAGAATTATCATGCGTAGTGGCGATTGAAGGGGCTTGTTCAACGGAAAAATTCCCATGCCCATCTCTTGTTGCTAGTCTTGGGCGTGTAGGGGTGGCGCTTGATTTTATAAAAATGCATAATTCCACACATGTGGTTCTGGTTGGCGGTATAAAGCGACCAAGTATCGGCGAATTGAAGCTGGATTCTGTTGGAAGGCGTTGGTTAATGAAGCTGGGGTCGCTTGTATTTTCAGGTGATAACGAGCTTTTAAAAGGCATGTCGTCTTTGCTTGAAAAAGAGAAATTAAAAGTCATAGGCGTCAGCGACATATTAATCGAAACAGTCGCTGCAGGCGATGTTCGGACAAAACTGAAGCCTGACAGCTTAGCTGTGTTTGACATAAAAAGAGGAATAGCTGTGGCAAAAGCTCTTGGCGGCGTAGATGTTGGACAAAGCGTCATTATTCAACAAGGCGTTGTGCTTGGCGTAGAGGCTAAGGAAGGAACTGACGCCCTTATCGATCGATGCGCAAGCCTAAGGCTTGATGGAGTTGGCGGCGTTCTTGTAAAGCTTATTAAGCCTAATCAAGACAAGCGTTTGGATATGCCCGCCATAGGCGTTGAAACAGTAAAGAGGACTGCCTCTGCCGGTCTGAGGGGAATTGCAATCGAAAGTAAAAGCACATTGGTTTCTGGTAAAAAAGAGGTGATAAACGCCGCTGACAAGCTGGGATTGTTTATAGCAGACACAAAAGGTTGCTGTTAGGTTGACTAAGACAATATTTATCATAGCGGGAGAGGCATCCGGCGACGTTATTGGCGCTAAGTTCATTAAAGCTGTATCCAAGATTGACTCGTCTGCAGAGTTTGTTGGTGTTGGCGGCGATATGATGATTGAGGCTGGGTTGAAACCTGTTTTCCCTCTAAAAGATATTTCTGTTATAGGTATCGCTGAAATTTTGTCAAACTTGTTTCGTATACTGACAAGGCTCAGAACAGTTATAAAAACAATCGAGAATATAAAACCCAAAGCTCTTGTGGTCATAGACTTTCCAGGATTTAACGATCGAGTTGCGATTCAGTCGAAAAAACTTGGGATTCCCGTTATACGTTATGTCGCTCCGCAGGTATGGGCATGGCGGCCATGGCGCGCTGGAGGTATGACAAAGTTTGCTGACTGTCTTTTTACATTATTTGAGTTTGAGCCGCCGTTGTTTGAAAAACACGGCTTGAAAAGTTTTTTTGTTGGACATCCGGTTGTTGAGGACAGCGATTTGGTTCATCCCTCCGCCCAGGGAGTAGATGAATTTTTCAACAGATATGAGCTCATAAAATCGGACCCGTTAGTTTGCTTATTCCCCGGATCCAGGTCAAGCGAAATTCGGCGCCATGTGCCAATATTTTTGAACGCTGTAAAGATGTTGAAGCAGGATATCCCAAATCTTCAGGTGTTTATTCCAACATTTAATGATTATTTTGAATCCTTAAAGAAGTCAGTAAACGATAAATGGATAGTTATCAGCACAAACCGCAGGGATAAAGGCATAGCAATGCGCAGTGCTGTGTGCGCCTTGGCGGCTTCCGGCACCGTAACGTTGGAACTTGCTTACACGGCAACGCCAACCATAGTCGCCTACAAGGTCAGCCAAACAACGGCTTTCATTTTAAAACGACTGATTAACATAGGGAATGTAAGCCTTGTAAATATACTGTTGAAAGAGACCGCAATCCCGGAACTTTTGCAAAAAGACTGTACTGCTGCGGCGTTGTATAAACATATGTTATCTCTCGTTACGAATAGCGAACTGCGTGATTTGCAGACTCGGGCCTTTAAAAAAATAAAAGCCATGATTGCCCCGTCTAACAAGGTGATGCCAAGCGAAAAAGCGGCAAAATTGTTTGTGGATCGCCTTGGTCTATAACAAAAACTTACAGTTATATGTTGCCGCCTATCCTGTTTTGCTGAGATTGTTTGAGTTATTATAAAATCTTTTTTTGTCCGGTTACACCTTTGTGCTTTATCAGCCTAAAGGCAGAGTGGTACGGATGTGCTGCTAAGGAAGAACCGCCGAATATGTTGTCCAAACAGAATATGCATTCTCTTTAATATATTGGACAGACGATGATGATGAGAACAAAAGAATCCCTCTATAATGGGGAATTCTTTTGGGAATAAGCGGGCGCAGATTTATCTGTGCAGGTAGCTCATAACTTTTTGAGATAAGAAATCTATGGCAGGAAACACATTTTCTGGGGTCAATTCTGCAAAATGGTGCAAAGTTGATTCATTAAGATCTCTTATAATGCTCATAGTTTCCATCAGATCCGGCATCCGGTAATCTGAGCCAGAGGCGCCTCTTTGGTACCCATTGTAATATACCATTAAAGCGTTAAGTGTAGAAAAGCCACAATTTTCGCGCGAAACAGGATCATAATAGCCGGCTGCACATTGCCAGTCCTTGTTATTGTTTGCCTTCATTCCGAAAACCAAATCTAGCGAATTCCTCAAAATCATCTCTATCCTATAACTAATATGCCTTTTGGATTCTTCTGGAAAACTGGTTAAATAAAGCATATATTTTTCCACAATATTTTTGGTGTGTTTTTCAAAGCCAAAGCCGGTTCCGGGATCTCCAAGCGGCTGCGGATTTTCAAGCATGTTTCTTGCAATGCATAAGCTTTCATAAATAGGCGCTAGCTCTGCCATAATAAAGATAGTCCAATCTCTTACGCATGATCCAAGTGCATGTTTGGGAATTAAGCCGAGATCCATGGCGGCAAATAGAAAATTTATCTCAAAGAACTTCGAAAAAGCTTCCCCGGCATCTCCTCCAAGCCTACAACTTGCAAATGCATGACCAAACTCATGCCCAATACTAATCAGCGATTCAGCAACATTTCTATGAAAAATGGATATTTTTCTGTCTTCAAGGTAGCAAAGCCCTCCTAAAGATTCGCCAGTAAGTAAATGCGCGCCAGCATAGTCAGCTTCTGTTGAGTCGGAAAGAACTATTTCTACTTTTGACGTGTTTGCGAAAAAATTTCGGGTGTCTTGATCGAACCCAAGCCTGATCGCTACTAATCCAACGACTTGTTGATATTTGTCAAAAAACATCTTCTTTACCGCATCTTTCAATGCTGTTAGGCTCTCTGTCTGATGAACTAGGAATGGCTCTGGGCGCTAGGCAATGTTCTCCAATTTTTTGCAAGATCAGAGACAATCCTTGGATAAATTTGTCGTTTTCAGGGAAATGTAGAGGCTCTGACATAAAAAATTGCCCTTCTAACACAAATGACTCTGTCTTTTTAAGCAAAAACAACTCTATTGCAGCGGCATGGGGGAATATTACTGAATTAAGAAATTGCTCCGCAGTGCAAGTGTAATGATCTGCTACAGAGAATGTCCAGGAGGATCCGTCAATTACCGGAAATCTTTTATGATACATTTCATCAAATAAAGATTTTGCTCCACAATGCTTAATCAAATCAACCTTAGTGCGCTCAGTTAACTGGCTTGGCGTATCGGATGCGACCGGATCTGTTGGAGCTTCTGATCTTTCAGCGGGCAGCGGACTTGGCGCGCTCTGATACGTGGCCGCAGGCGATCCTGGTGAAACGGCTAATGAATCGGCGTCCTCCGTTTTTGGAAGAGAACCGAAAGCGCACGCAGCATAAAACAAGTATATTGTCAAAAATTTCTTTCCCATCTTCAGCCTCATAAAACAATCTTTATTATATATGGGGCAATATTATATGGGGAGAAATATTTTTCTACTAAAAAGTTTTATTTTTTGAAATTTTTTGCTTATTATCTTAATAATACGGATTGCATGATTATCAAAACCAATTTGATTATAGTGAATTCACAGAACCGTTTGGGTCAAAAATCTTTGTTACGGTTGAAGAAAGAGGAAGATCTCTTAGAGGAAAAGTCCTGGTTGAACGCAGCCTCAAGCGCTACCGAAGCTCTTTGAGAGCAAGCTTTTATCGTTAACAATATTGAATGCTCAGGGAATCGGTTTTCATCCCTAAACTCCTCTACTGGGGAATTTTGCGGACACAAATCGGTCAGACGCTTCTTTTAAGCGCTATTGTTCTTTACCACCCTTTGCTCAAAAGGCGAGAAGTTGAATTCAAACGGTGTGTTCTGCAAGAGTATAAAAAACGGGAGACAGCTTAGCTCATTCAATGAATGAAGCGATTTTGCAGCATAGTTGATAATCCGGACAAGGTTTGTTTTCTAAGTACAACTAAATTATAGCTCTACTTTTTACTTGTTCTTGTCCCCTTCCGATCTTTTTTGTTTCTATCAGTCCCGAAAGCTCTTTTCTGCAAGACTTTAAACGATTTAGTTCTTTTAAATCGTCTCTGTCCTGAATCAGAAGCGCCTCGAGCTTAATCTCAACAAGATCGAGCAGAACCTCCAGAGACTGTTTTGATATATCCATTGATTTGCCTCTCCAATTCATGTTCGAACATTCTACTAAACAACAGATTAAAAACCTGTTAACATAAAAAGTATTGTTCTCAGCGGTCGTATGATTTTTGACAGATCTAGTTTTTATACCGGCTTGTCCGGTATCGGAAGGTTGATGGGGATTGATGTTGGCACGAAAACCCTTGGTATAGCGGTAAGCGACTTAAAAAGGAATATAGCTTCGGCAGACTACACAATTAGGCGTATGTCCCTGGCAAAAGATGTTGCGCTGATTGACTCTTATATTAAAGACAAACAAATAAGCGGCGTTGTTGTCGGATGGCCGTTAAATATGAACGGAACCACGGGGGCGCAATGCGATTATGTTAAAAAATTTTGTGACGCTTTGTGCCGATCTTCTGACGCTCCAATCTTACTATGGGATGAAAGGTTGTCCAGTGAAGCGGTCGATCGAATGCTGATACAAGCCGGCGCCCGCCGCGAGAAACGCAAACAAATTATAGACAGCCTTGCAGCGTCATACATTCTTCAAGGAGCTTTAGACGCTACACGGCAACGGCTGACTTGAGCATTGGCTTTCAGTGATTCAAAGATGGGTTTTGCATTAAATGGACTTGCGGCTAGCAGCGTTTGTGCTTAGCTTAGGCGGTTTTTTGTAAATATTCGGTCTTAAAAAAATTCTGAACCGCTTTCAAAAACGCATCATTTTACCAGCAAAAATTTTCAGAAAACGTACTATCTCACCACTCCCCTCTTTAAATCTTGCAACCAGGCTAAAATATGACCAATAATCGACGCAGAAACACTGCGAGTAAATTCTCCACTTGACGATTTTTCATGCGGATTATCGTATAGGGTAGGTATTAAGCTCGGGAATTATTTTATTCCTTATGTTCTTGTAGGAATGGAGTACAA
>JAIRWN010000028.1 GCA_031268985.1 Holosporales bacterium | reverse complement strand
TATTTTTCAAGCAGGGGATTATTGGCAAGACAATAGGGCATGAGGATTTCATCCTCATCTATGTTAAAAGTATCAGGATTAATACGGCCTATATGCAATACTTTAGCGTCCATCCTATCCTCCATTTCATTAATTACCTGCCATAACTTTAAGCCGTTACTCGCACGTCAATGAATTTACTTAATATTTGATCTTTCGATAGAAATTCTAGCACTTAAAAACTATTTTTATAATGGGTGTTTTGAATATGTTTGATCTTTTTTATAAAATTATATAATATAATTAATAGCTGGATCTTTGAGGTCAATTGCCGTAAGGAATTGACGGATCAAAGGCAAAAGAGAGCTGACTTTAGGGTTGCCTTAATGGGGCCATAAGTGGCGAAGCGGAAGTTTTTGCAACTTCCATCGTGTTAGATCCTAACGTTAAATCCTTGTGCCTTTGTTAGAGAGACTATTTGCCAGAGGAGAAAGGTTTCCTTTTGAGCGTCCGCTTTATGAAAGCAAAGGAGTTATATTTATGAGCAAAATAATTGGGATAGACCTAGGTACAACGAATTCTTGCGTTGCCGTTATGGAAGGCAAAAATGCAAAGGTCATCGAAAATGTCGAAGGCGCCAGGACGACGCCATCAATTGTAGCAATCAGCGATTCTGGTGAGCGTCTTGTTGGTCAACCGGCTAAACGCCAAGCTGTAACAAATCCTGAAAATACGTTTTTTGGAGTCAAGCGCCTTATTGGAAGGCGGAGCGACGATAGCGCTATCGCCAAATACAAGGTTCCATATGGAATTGTCAAAGGCGATAATGGCGATGCTTGGGTAAGCGTTCGAGGAGAAAAGACCAGCCCAAGTCAAATCAGCGCCTATGTGCTTCAGAAAATGAAAGAAACTGCCGAAAATTACCTTGGCGAAAAAGTGACTCAAGCCGTCATAACTGTTCCGGCTTACTTCAATGATGCTCAGCGTCAGGCGACTAAAGATGCGGGCAAAATCGCCGGGCTTGAAGTGCTTCGTATTATAAACGAACCAACTGCCGCTGCGCTCGCCTATGGTCTTGATAAGAATGAAAACGGTTTGATCGCGGTATATGACTTGGGTGGAGGAACATTCGACGTATCTGTATTGGAAATTGGCGACGGCGTATTTGAAGTCAAGTCTACTAACGGCGACACTATGCTGGGCGGTGAGGATTTCGATCAATGCATAATTGACTATATTGCAGATGAGTTTAAACGTTCTAATGGGATTGACTTGAGGGGTGACAAGTTAGCTCTGCAGCGCCTTAAAGAAGCGGCGGAAAAGGCAAAGATTGAGCTATCCAGTTCAGTAGAGACCGAGCTCAACCTTCCGTTCATCACTGCAGACGCCAGCGGCCCAAAGCATTTGAATTTGAAACTTTCTCGCTCGAAGCTGGAATCCTTGGTTGACTATCTAATAAAACGCACCATTGATCCATGCCGGAACGCGCTTAAGGATGCCGGAGTTAGCGTAAAGGACATTAAAGAAGTTGTCTTAGTTGGCGGCATGACCAGAATGCCCAAAGTTATCGAGGAAGTCAAGTCGTTTTTTGGTAAAGATCCTCACCGCGGAGTTAACCCGGACGAGGTCGTCGCGATGGGCGCGGCGATCCAAGGCGGCGTGCTGCAGGGCGATGTGAAGGATGTTGTGCTTCTTGACGTAACGCCTCTTTCCTTGGGTATAGAGACGCTCGGTGGCGTATTCACCAAGCTTATCGAACGTAATACAACGATTCCAACTAAAAACAGTCAAATATTCTCGACCGCCGAAGATAACCAGACCGCGGTTACGATACGCGTATTCCAAGGAGAACGCTCAATTGCCGCGGACAACAAGCTGCTGGGGCAGTTTGACTTGGTCGGGATTGCGCCCGCGCCACGCGGATTGCCACAGATTGAAGTTGCGTTTGATATCGACTCAAACGGCATCGTACATGTTTCGGCAAAGGACAAAGCCACCGGCAAAGAACAAGCGATCAAGATTCAAGCCTCTGGCGGTCTGTCCGAAGATGACATTCAGCGCATGGTAAAAGAAGCTGAGGCCAATGCAGAAGAAGACAAAAAGCGCAAAAGTTTGATTGAGCTTAAGAATCAGGCAGATTCCATGATAAGCGCGACGGAGAAGTCGCTTAAGGAGCATGGCGACAAAATCTCCTCTGACGACAGATCGGCCATAGAGTTTGCTGTAACCGATCTGAAAGGCGTAGTTGAAAGTGAAGATTTTGACAAGATCACTGAAAAGACCAACACTCTAACTCAAGCGTCTATGAAACTTGGAGAGGCTGTTTATAAGGCTCAACAAGCCGAAGCTACGGCCGGACAGAGTTCAACCGGCAATTCGGTTGATTCAGGCGGCGACGAACCGAAAGAAAAGGTTGTTGAAGCCGACTTTGAAGAAATAAAGCCCGAAGGAAAGAGCACAAAGGAAACTAACAATGAATCAAAATAATACGTGAGATCAGCTATGGTAATGAAAATGGCTGATGAACAAAATATGAGCGCTGCGTTAGAGGATACGTGGACTGAGTTCAAGGATCGCATTGCAATAAGCGAAGCTAGGATTAACAATCAATTTCCAAGGGAGCTGGTTACTAATGAGAATGAGACGTATTTAAGGCAATATGATGTGCCGAAGGATATGCGTTTGCATAATTCCAACGGTCAGACTACAAATCCTGACAAGATAGGATCTTACAGGCGCAAGTTGGCACCTAAACTATATGGGCTTGGATTTACGTTAAATCGGTTTACAGATCTGGATGAATTTGACTATGAAGTGGCTAAAAAGCAAATATTGAACGCTATGAATAATACTGCTGATGAGGTGTTGGTCAATGCGTTAGTTGAATATGTGTGCTGCAATGGAGACAATGCAGCGGTATGGCCTGCGAACGTCATGACAGTACCGTATAACTTTACGGGATATGGGATAGATGCTGGGGACACGCATTGAATTGTGGGAAGATAATAGCTGGAGTGCAGAGGCTGAGGGCTAATGGGGCGCAAGGGCCAATAATCTGCATCATGAGTTTTGCGCAGCAAGTGCAGTTGATGACCAGCGTGAGGCTGGCGAATTTGGACTGGAACATACAACCTGCGATGGCGAGTGGAGTGCTGAATCCATATGGGGGAGTAAGCGCGTTTTTCCCGACGGATTTGGCTCCCACGAATGTAAATTCGAAACTTGATCCAGACATCAAGGTGGATGTGGCGTATTTAGTTGCGATTCCATACATGAAAATCGTAGTCGGTGAGAAACCTGGGTTAAGTTATGAGGATGAGTGTCAGAATAAAGTGTGTCATATGTCTGCTTGTCTTGGAGCGGTGAGAGTGGATGAATGCGGAGTCGTAGTATTGGAATCCGATCCTGCAAATAACTTTGTTATTCCTAAGATTGACCGTAGCATGATTTACAATAAAATCACTTACGAAGCAAGGCCAGCAGGAGTATAAAGCAGCTTCGTCTGATTCTATAGACAGGGCGAAAATTAGCGTAAGAGTTCAATTCGAGCATTTGGATAATATTGAGAGAGGCATTAAAATATTGGAAGAGTGCCTGGAGGGTCGGAATCAGACGAGGAGGGTGGATGGTGTTTATATAACTACTGCTCAAGGCAACCTGAGGAAGCGCATAAATCAAGAAAGGTATTTTAAAATACATTAGCTGCGCAAATCAAAGATGCTGCGTATAGTATGTGCATGCCCGAGTGATTCTGGTATTGCTTCTTTTGAGATTGCTTATGCCAAACAGGATTTGTTATGTAGCATAACACGACATTGAAAGAGCCTTCTGATAAGGCTGAGCTAGAGATGAATGCTTCACCTGTAAGGTTTGGCGGATTATTTGAGTAATTGAGAGGAAGCACATATGTTTTTATATACCGAAGAGAATAAGGCATAGTAGTTTTTAACGCGCGGTAACGAACATAAAGGCGATTAGTGGCACGCCGAGCTATGTGTGAGGAAAAGGGACAATGTGTTATTTGTTGAGGCTAAATCCAGCAATGAGGATCTGAATTTAGCCTCAACAAACTTTAGCGCAGAAGGGATTTAGCGAGTGGTGCGAGAAGTTTGAATTAGAGATGAAATTGTGAGAGACTCAGATAATTTTATTGCTGTTTTAAGGTCAATTTGGATGGTTCGCATAAGCGGCGTCGTTTCTCTCTAAATAAAAGTTAAAACATATGTCAAAAAGCTACTACGACATTCTGGGCGTTACGCGTAATGCCTCGCAAGATGAGCTTAAAAAAGCCTATCGTAAGCTGGCACTGAAATACCATCCTGATCGTAACGCCGGCGATAAACAGGCGGAACAAAGGTTTAAAGAAATAAACGAAGCCTACAGTGTTCTTCAGGATGAACAGAAGCGCGCGGCATATGACCAACTCGGACACGATAACTGTACCAATCATGCCCAAAGTGGCGGTGGTGGCTATTATCAAAGCTCAGGATTTGGGCAGAGGTCTCCATTCGGCGATATATTCGACAATATTTTTTCAGATTTTATGGGTGGCGGAACTCGTAGTGGACGCGGATCAGCCGGAGACGCCGGCGTGCGAGGATCTGACCTGCGTTATGATGCTGAAATTACCCTAGAGGAGGCTTTTAAGGGTAAAAAGGTAAATGTAAAAACCAATACATACGCAAAATGCGAAGCCTGTAAAGGCAACGGCTCGGAAGGAGGGGTTGCTCCGGCCGTGTGTCCAACGTGTAAAGGAAGCGGAACAGTCCGCATATCGCAAGGTTTTTTCTCTATTGAACGCACATGCAGTCAATGCGGCGGATCTGGGCGTACTATAAAAAATCCATGCAAAAAGTGCCACGGGGATGGCCGTATCCGTAAGGCAAGCGAGCTGTCGGTGTCGATTCCTGCCGGCATTGAGGAAGGCATGTGCATAAAAGCCTCCGGCAAAGGAGAGGCAGGCGTCCGCGGTGGTATAGACGGAAGTCTCTACGTTTATGTTCATGTAAAGCCGCACAAATTTTTCCAGCGCGATAGAGACGATCTGCATTGCACAATTCCAATTGCCATGACTACCGCTGCGCTAGGCGGAAATGTCGAGGTTCCTATCATCGATGGGACTCAAGCGAATCTGTCCATTCCTCCCGGCACGCAGAATAACACCGCGCTTTGTCTGCGAAGCAAGGGAATGTCTGCGGTTAATAAGACTGTCAGAGGCGATTTGTTTGTCCATGTAAAAGTTGAAACGCCGGTTAATCTAACAACAAAGCAAAAAGAGCTCTTGGTTGAATTTGACAAGACCTGTTCGCAATTCCAAGCTCATCCTGAAAGCTTCGGATTCTTTTCTAAACTTAGAAACATTTGGCAAGATATAAAACAAGAACTCGATGGCAGCAAGTAGCTGCATCGGAGATTCAATTTATCAAATCCTAATTTTTAGCAGAAATGGCCCAGAGGCTTTCTAGCCAAGCGGCGTGCAAATGATCTCACTTGGCGCAAATACCTTCGTTTTACTTGACAAGAAAATACAACTAACGTGGCGTAAGTTTTATCAACAGACCGCTAAGTATGAATAAAATAATTTCAACAGGCATATGTCTCCCTCCTACTTCAACGCGCCTAAAACTAAGTTGCAAACTTCGTTTCGGCAAGTCTCAACAAACCTTTTCGAAACATTGCCGCTGAGATCAGATGCTGATCTGCCCTGCTTTAGACCGCGCTTAAGCTGAGGTAGCTGTTTTCCAAGTTTTGAACTCTCTAAAGAGAGTTGAGTGAATTAAATTTCTATGCTATTCAATCATTCCAAGTATTTGCGTTAGCCTTTGTCTTAAAAAACGTTGTTATTGCAAAGGTGTTACCCAAAAAACCTTATATTGTTGGATCTTTCCATTTCGAGATTTTCGCGCTCATAAATAAGTCTTTTAAGCTCGTCAGCCACAAATTTTCGTATCGCTTAGGCTTCCAGCTGCTTTTGAGAGACAACAGATCTCATCAAATGGCCAAGCCAACAAACAAAAATCGAATAGGTAGGCATCCATCCTAGTGAATGAACTGACACTAAATAAAAGCATGTCTAGAGTTGTACCATTAAATTTGACGGGGCAACCTTATAGAAGAAAAAGATCTCAAAACTATCTTAAATCCGTTAAATTTGCCTTGTATTGATTTTAAAATTTATCCTTTTCTGGACAGGAAATCCGCTACTGTTGTAATAACGAGCGCATCCTCTATTTTTGATTTCTTGATTTTTGGTTTCAAGGACAAAAGAGTGTTTGCTTTACATGTAGGTCGGGACTTACCTAAAGGGGCATTTTATCTTGTTATTTGGTACGAGAGAAGTAGAGGTTTGGCATCTGTAGTGTTAAAAACTTGTTGGTACTACTGAAACCATTTTTCCATTGCATTCGTGGCAGTGCCAACAAATCTGACAGGGCCCTATACACACTACCATCTAGCAACCTAAATACTCGTCCTTGGGATCATGGAAAGAACCTCCATCCGGGTATAATAATTAGATTGCATTAAGATGCATCTTGCTTCTTATTTCGGGAGCATTAATCTAGTCTTATGCATCTTATAGTCTCATATTGCATTTGGTTGCGAGACATTTATAGGGCAAGGCCTCATAAGGTTTAATTTCTGACGTTAGATAGTTGCTGCAGATCCAATGAGCTATAAAAGCAGTTTTGCAGCGAAACGATTATTTGAAGCGCAAATGGTTTAATCTATTGAGTTTTCATTTTTTGAATAGCGACTTAATCTTATGCCAATAGAGTCTTATGATGGC
>JAIRWN010000027.1 GCA_031268985.1 Holosporales bacterium | reverse complement strand
TATTTTTCAAGCAGGGGATTATTGGCAAGACAATAGGGCATGAGGATTTCATCCTCATCTATGTTAAAAGTATCAGGATTAATACGGCCTATATGCAATACTTTAGCGTCCATCCTATCTCTCCCTATGTTGTAGAGCGACTATAATTAAAACTACTTGTTCTGCTTATGCTGATTGTAAAAATCTAAAAAATTGATTGGCGATAAATAAAGCGGAGCAAATCCTCCGTCAGCCGTATTATTCGCAACTATATTTCTTAGAAAAGGGAAAAGCATTCTTGGACATTCAACATGACTGACCATATCGAGCATTTCTTGATCCATATTAGAAAGACTAAACATTCCAGCATAACAAAGTTCTAATAAGAACATGCGATTTTTATCTTGTTTGGCGTCTATAATTGTCGAGAGAGACACTTCATATACATCCTTAGAAGTGCTTCTAACTTCAACTTTAAAGTTTATGTCGATAGTAGGTTGAATGGTTGAATTACCAATAAGCACCCCAGGATTGGGGTTTTCAAAAGAAAAATCTTTTATAAACTGAGAGATAATAACCATAGAGGGCTCCGACTCAGTCTCCCCTTTCAATGGCGGCTCTTTTTTCTTGTCTGTTTTTTCTTTCAACTTAAAAACTACTTCTTACAAACCTTATTGCTACCATTCAACCAATATCCAAGCAACAAAATAATATATTAGGAAACAAAAGCCTTAAGTCTAGTTAATTAAAAAGCTGTTCGCAACGGCGCTTTATGAGCTGACGCACAGATGGAGAGGCTGCGCAGGTTTATCGCTCGTTAAAACAAAAGACGACTTAACGTCTGCGCAGATGGTACACCTCTTGTTGTCCGAAGCTTTTTGCAAGTTTAAGAACGCCAACATATTCGGTTTCAAATTTCTCGGTAAACTTTAGCCCTTTTTGCTGATGTTCATACTGAAGTTTATCTGTTTCGGCATGCAAAAGCGCGACAAACTGTTGAGTTGCATAGACTTGACCAACGGTTGTCACGGGCTCCAGGCGCGCAGCACGATTTATGTGACCGCCATAAAAATTCATCTTTTTTATAAAAGGATCTTCCGCCTCATAAACCGGACCGGCATGCAAGGATATTCTAGCCCGTATAGGAAATGGAAATTCCGGATATTTTTTGCCAAGAGCTTCAACTATATCACAGTATTTTAGCCCGAATTCTGCGATTATTGTAGCGCTGTTTCCAACGGTAAATATTGCATCCCCCCAAGTATTAACGGCCTCCAGCCCCGCCCCGATTTGCTTCATCGTCTGTTCCAACTTGGTTAAGAAATCAAGGAATGCAGGTATATGCTCGTCTTGCAATTTACTGTATCCCGCAAGATCAGAGAACATCATTGCTTTTATTGTTCTAATAGGCGCATTAAAGTTCAGCGGATCTGGTTCGTCTCTTTTCTTTATTGATTCCAGCACAATTGGATCTATCTCCGGGCGCTCTATATCCAGATTGTCTAAGTCAATGAGGTGCAACGTTGTAATATTGGTCCACTGATCTATAAAATCTGCAGGTCCTCCCGGAATCGCACTGACACGCGCGTCCCATACTGCAAGCAAGTGCGGCTCTGACGTAAGAAATTTACTGCGCATAACTGCTGATCCGTGCATGACATGGTTTGAAAACCTGTAAAGCATGTCATGGCCGAGGTAGCGATCTTCCGCAGCTATGCTTACGGTGCGAGCATTCTGAATCGCTTTCTCAAACCGTTTTTCCCATCTGGGACCGGCATGACGCACATTCATTTCAATAAAGTCATTAATCGCAAATGGCAGAATTATGTTTATCTCCCCGCCACGGGCGATTAGTTCTTCTATGAACAGCAAATCTGCTCCACACGAAGCCGATGAATAGCCTATGTGCGCATTTATCTCGTTAAGTTTTTCTTTTATTGCTTGTCTTACCTGTTCCTCGATGTCGTGTGGGAACAGTGTTACAGGATGATCTGGTCTGTCGATCATATGGCCGGTAAAAACAACAACCGTTGGCGGAATCAACGCTTGCATGGCCGATTTAGGCACTCTAAAACCGGCCGCTTGTAAAAAGACCATTTGTTGTCTGGCTCTTACAATAGGGGCGTAATCTTTTGACGTTTTCTCCATAGCTTCTTTGTAAAGTCTAACAGCGTCTTCTTCTCGTCCCAAAAGCAATTGTGTTTCCGCCATCATAACCAGCTGGCCGAAGTTAGCCTCCATCCCAAGCGGCGGAAGTCGTTTTAAAGTTTCATGCGCTAATTTATTTGCCTGCTCATCCTGTCCCGTCAACCAATGTAACCACGCGGCATTTATTCCCGTACCTGGCGAAGGAGACAATTTGAAGCTTGCAAGATATAGCTCTCGGGCAATGTCAAGGTCTTTACAGCTATGAGAAAAATTCCAAGCTTCCTTAAAAATATGTGCGATGCCAGACAAAACTTTACTATCGCCAGAAGTAATAAGAAGGCTTTGCCTTAAAGAATCAACTTCTATAACGAGCGGGCCGTCTTCGCTCGGAGTCAGCCCCAGAAGAGGGATAATTATCTTCTTCGCGTCGTCTACAGCTCCGGTTTTAAGAAGCACCAAAGAATATGCTTCGCGTATACGCAAATTGTTGGCGTTGCTTTCAAAAGCGCGTTTAGCAAGCTCATGCGCTTTAAACATCTGCCCCCCGGAAATTAGCTCAAAAATCTCTTCTTCTATTGACCTGTCCTCTTGAGACGTAGATGCTGGAACGCTGTTACCTATGTTGTCATCGCATACATAATTTTCCGCAACGGTTTTATTGAATAAAGGCGCCCCTGCATTCGTAGGAACAGAGTTTTTTTGGTTGTCTTTTTTTGCCACGCTATTACCGCCACTCTTGCGTGGCTAATAATATTGCAGAATAGCTTTAATTTTTTGCTAATATATCCGCCTTATTTAAAGGGCAATTTTGGCAGATTCATGAATTTTTGTTGGTAGTGGGGGATATTTTTTGAAGTTACGAGGTTTTTGTTTTTAGAGATTGAATCAATCATATGAGCG
>JAIRWN010000036.1 GCA_031268985.1 Holosporales bacterium | reverse complement strand
TTTTCTGTAACAAAAACGTAAAAAAAATGTAATTAAATCGTAATACAGACATAAATGAACGAAAAAAGGAGCTGTTTCAAAACGACAGCCTCCGTTTTTTTATTTCAGTCTACGAGTTTCGTATCTTGCAATTTTTTTTGCACAATAAAAAAACAGTTACTATCTTTGTCAACTTATACTGGTTTTTCTACATGAGTAGCAATCACAAAAAAGAAAAGTTATGGCAGAATTAAAACATCCCATCCGGGAAGCGGAACGCTATCTTCAAAATGCGCGTCAACTATTGTCGGAGAAGGCCGAAAAAGACGGCGATTATTACAATGACAGCAAATATGTGAAAATGGCCGGCAATACGGCATGGAACGGTGTATTGGTTGCTTTGGATGCCGTGTTGGGAATCCGATCCGGGCTGAAAAAGAATCAACGACCGGAATTTAAGGATTATCAAGCGGCAATCGCAAAAAAAGACAGCAAAATGACACGTCCGTTACTTTGGACCTACGAGTCATTACACAAAGTATTGGGCTACGATGGTAATGCTCGCTACAAAATAGTACAGGATAGTATGGACCAAGCAAAATTGATAATAAACTGGGCTGAAAAAAACTATCAGGATAATTGATGTAAAAAAGGGAGATGCTAAAAGGTGATAATATGTGGAAAGAAAAACTTGGTAATTATCTGATTGATATATCTAATATATCATTGTAATATCTTCAGTCTTTAAGGATTTGGGAGAGAGTAAAATTCTTATTTATGGAATAGGGATTATGGCATCTGTATTAGCATTAATTGTTGGTAATTTTTGTGCCGTTAGGCACAATATGTTGGTAGAAAATGATACACAACATCTCGTCACTTGCCCTCTACCTGTCGGAAACCCACATTCCGTCCCTAAGGGTAGGGTGTTCAAACCCCAAAAAAAACACTTGTTAAGCACACAATAATTTATTTCGCTTAACTACTCTATTCTCAGAGAGATGATTGGTCTTCCACAGGTCTAAATCTTTCAGAAAAACATCTTCCAAATAATGCTTAAAGCAGGTAGTATCCGGGGGGATTTTCCTTTTCATTTCTGTCAACAGGGGCAAGAAAAAAATTTGTTTTGTAACCCCATTCATACTGTTAGGCGATTTTCGTTCCTTGTAGATTCCAAACAATGATTCAATAATGTCCGACGAGACGTGCCATTTTTTATTCTGTTCGGACAACTTGCCGTATTCTTCTTTTATATAGCATTCTATCAGATTGCCGACACTCATGGCCCGCTTCCACGATGAAAGCCGTAACAGGGATGTTTTAGACAGGCTCCATTGAAGGCTTTCTTTCGACAGACCTTCATTTTTCAACTGTTGCAAGACCGGGTTGACAACCCGGAATACATCATTCAATTCATTGATTAGCATCCGGTATTGGGGAATGAATGAGAAAATCTCCTGCTGTTCCGCATTCAGTTGATCATACGCTTTGAGCATGGAGTAAGCCCAATCTACCGTGCCGGAGATATTCATAAATCGGGCTATCGTGCGTTGTTTGGGCGGAAGCAGGTACGCCGAAGAACGCATGATCTCTCTGAATTTTACTCCGTTAACTTCTTTTATAAACGTTTGAAAATCATCCTCTTTCTCATATGTTTGCTGAACGAACAGACCAAAGGTATGACCCACATCCCGTACATGCACATAACCCTGATCCCGAACCGCTTTACTTATCGTGCTCGCATTGTCGCTGACTGCATACAAGGGGGGAGAGGCCATTTTGACGGAAACCGTTTCAAAAACCTCTCCGATACCGGCACTGTTCCAAGCGGATTTTACGCTCATATCCAATACTCGAACATCTCCCTCCGTCAAACTGTTTGAGTCTAATTTTTCGGCTTCAACGCCAAGGGTAACTAACAATTTTTCACTCCCAACCATCATGCTTTCGTCTACTATGACGGCATAAGAACCGGCAAAATTATCGCCATTCGTTGATTCATATACGAAACTCCCGCTCTTTTGTACCCAATTCGCTATGCTGTTAGGAGAGGGGATATCTTCCATTAATAAAATCTTACACTCTTTTAACAACCGTAATATTTTTACCGTCATCCGTAAGCTACTGCCGCATATTACGTACAGTTTTACACTCAGAGATACTATAAAATCCGTATATTTATGGCGATCTATGGATTGCTCTGAGGACATGCCGGATGTCTGTTTTTTTTTTCGGCTGTTTTTAGTGCTGCGGCTATTTGATTTCTCTTTAACTTGTGATTTTCCCGACTTTGGAGCAAATCCCGAGTCTTCTGTCGCTCCCGATGCAAGGCTTGCTTGCACTGTGATAATTTTTGCTCACAGGATAATAACTTCTGCTCAAGTCTTTCTTCTCTTTTTGTTTTCATATGCTATTTTATATAAAGATTTTAATCCGACAAAGATATGAATTTTTTGGAGAATAATTTTGCTGCCTTTGAACACCCTACCCTAAGGGACGGACGGCAGCGTATCGTTTATTTTATTCTATATCAATGTTTTGCCTCTGCCGGGACAGGGTAATACTTATCTTGGCATCAATTTGTATTTATTATTTTTGCGCTACGCGCCTTGGAGCACTTCGAAGCCTCTGACAACGTTAAACACAGGTTTTGCAGGTGATCCTATATGATGCTTGCAACTCTGAAATCTTATTTGTACCTTTGTTCCGTAGCATATTTATTGATTTGGAATATCTTCGCTAAGATAATCGTTTTTAATGATTTATTAGCTAAATATGCTACTTTTTTTATCCCTTTTTCGCCTTTTTAGGGGCGTGTTACTTGTTGCGAAACATTTGTTATTTATATAGACAAAAAAGAAAAGTTATGGCAGAATTAAAACATCCCATCCGGGAAGCGGAGCGCTATCTTCAAAATGCGCGTCAACTATTGTCGGAGAAGGCCGAAAAAGACGGCGATTATTACAATGACAGCAAATATGTCCGTATGGCAGGCAATACGGCATGGAATGGAGTGCTGATTGCCCTGGATGCCGCATTAAATGTACGGTCAAAAATGAAAAAAGGCCAGCGTCCGGAATTTAAAGACTATCAGGCAGCTATTGCCCAAAAAGATAACAAAATGCCTCGAGTATTGTTAAATGCCTATGATTTACTGCACAAATCACTGGGGTATGATGGCGTTACTCGCTATAAAGTAGTACAAGACAGTTTGGAACAGGCAAAATTCATAATAGACTGGACTGAAAAAAACTATCAGGATAATTAGGGTCTGCTGAAAAAGGGATAAGTATATGAATAATAAAAAAATATACGTAATTTTGCAGGAAAAAAAGCAAGGAAAAATGGCAAATACCCGAAAAAAGCATGCAGTCCCTCATTATG
>JAIRWN010000038.1 GCA_031268985.1 Holosporales bacterium | reverse complement strand
CGTCTTTGCCGCAGCAAGAAGCGATTGTAAACTTTTATAACGCCCGGCATTTGATACAGCGCAACATAACGAAGCTGGGGAATATGTTAAGAGATATTTGCCCGGTGTTGATAAGAGGGACTATGGAGGAAGGGGATAGCATGAGTAAAAGAGGAGTTCAATAATGCCTTTACCTTCACATATTCAATTTCTGCAAAACTCAGGAATTGTATTGCAAACCTCGGACGGAAAAAATGTCGAAATCTGGGAGTTGCATCATACAAATGATGATACTATTTTATCTGCTTGGGCGAAACATTTTAGGGAGCACTATTGTAAAGATAGCGAGATTGATGAGCTAAGAGCTGGGCCAAATCTATCAAAAAAAGATTACCTCAATACAATTAAATTCCCATCTTCTACGCTGCGTCCTGGTCCTAGTACGCGTTCAGGAGATTTTGGCGAAATTTTAGTAGCGGATTTTTTGGAGTTTGTGGAAAACTATGAGGTGTTGAGTAGGCACACTCGCTATAGTAATAAAACGACCCCAAACGAATCTACAAAAGGAAGTGATATTATTGGTTTCCGTCTTGTTGATCATCCCGATCCAAATCCAAAGGATGAATTGGCTATTTTTGAAGCAAAAGCAAAATTCACAGGAGGCATAAAAGGTGCAAAAAAACGATTGCAAAACGCAATAGATGATTCTGCAAAAGATAAAATGCGTATTGCAGTGTCACTCAACGCGATGTGGCAGCGTTTTCATGATAAAAACATGGATATTGAAGCAGAAAAGGTTCGGCGTTTTCAAAATGAAGTTGACAATCCATACAAGACAACAAATGGCGCGGTTGCACTCGTTGGCGTTAATAATTATTCTGATTTAATGGCTTCTACCGCTGATGCCTGTAATCATCCCCTAAAAAGCAGTCTTCGCCTTATTATTATAAAAGGTCGCGACATGATGAATCTTGTCCATGAATTATACCGGAGGGCTGCCGATGAAGCCTGAATCAAAATCATTTCACCTCCTCAATATTACAAAGTCTAAGGCAAAGATGTGGGAATACGCGGTTCCTATTCAACACCATATTTCAATAGCAGAGCCGCCGGACAAGTTATTCCCTTTAAGCATTTCATTACTCGGTGATGTGGCAGCAGAAATTAATCGAGGTCACGAAGATGCGGATTCTTTCATGGAGTTAAAAAAATCTCTCTTGTTTTCTGCCGAGTTTTTTAATTCTTTTTATGAGGCGAAACTACTTGAAACATTATCGCCAAAACTGCGGTTGCTTACATCTGCGGCATATTATCTTTGCGATATGCCGGGAAATGCAAAAGTGGCGGCAGATTCTATGCAATATAACGAATTGGATGCGAGTGACGGAGGCTTGAGTTTTTTGTTGCTTTGGATATTACAAGGAAACACTGCGCCAGCATGGAAAGAGTTTTCAGGAGATTACAGTTATTTTGTTATAAACATTCCGCTTGCTTTATTAGATTTCTATCACAATGGAAACCCTGAAACGGTATTAGAACTGGTCAGCAATTTAAGAAATAAGGTATATGCAAACGGAACAGATGAGCAACTTCTCTTGGGTGATATTATTTCTGCGGTGACAAGAAATAGAATAAAAAACGCTTCAATCACTGTCCTATCTGATTATACAGGCATTGATGTGGCTAAATGGCAATCAGCTTTGACTAAACAAACATTTATCAAAGAATTTTGGCCCGCTCAACATCTCTTGGGGGAAGCCGGTGTTTTATCCGGTAAGTCAGCAGTTGTTCAGATGCCGACAAGCGCGGGAAAGACAAGAGCAATGGAATTAATTCTACGAAGTGCTTTTCTCTCAAAAAGAGCAAATCTCGCTGTAATTATTGCGCCATTTCGAGCTTTGTGTAATGAAATAATGGATTCTTTCAAAGATGCTTTCAATGGAGAATCTGTAGACATTGATGTGATTTCTGATGTTTTCCAAAATGATTTTATGAAATTACTTGGATTACCAACTAAGCCCCAAATTCTTGTCGTTACCCCTGAAAAGCTCCTTTATGTATTAAGGCATACTCCAGTAATCGCTACACAATTAGGACTTATTATATTTGACGAAGGACACCAATTTGATACTGAGAGTAGGGGCATTGCCTACGAATTATTGCTGACATCTTTAAAGAGATTGATCTTAGCTGAGGTGCAAAAGGTTTTAATCTCTGCGGTTATTCCCAATGCAGAAAAAATAGGCATCTGGCTGAATGGAGATGATACCGTTGCTAAGGGCATTTCGCTATTACCAACGTCAAAATCGATCGGTTTTGTCAGTTGGCCGGATACACTTGGGCAAATAAAATATGTTGAAAACGCTAAAGAAACATTTTTTGTTCCTCGCGTTATTGAAACGCATTCGCTTCGGTTGCAAGGGAGAGAACAAAAGCCGCGATATTTTCCCGAAAGAAATAATGGGCAAGATATTGCTCTGTTTTTGGGATTGAAATTATGTAGAAATGGTGGTGTAGCCATTTTTTGCGGATACAAAAATACTGCGGTAAAGATTTGCACTCGCGCAGTAGAAATTGTTGATCGAGGCTATCAGGCAACTAACCTGACCGACATTTCTAATCAAGAAGAAATCCTTGCAATAACGCGGCTGTGCCAACAAAACCTTGGCACAGAATCAATTGAAGCAAAGAGTGCAAAGCTCGGTGTTTTTGCTCATCACAATAATATACCGCATGGAATTAGGCTTGCAGTTGAGCATGCAATGCGCGAGGATAAAATACGCATCGTGATATGCACCTCTACTCTTGCACAAGGGGTAAATTTGCCTATTCGTTATCTTATTGTCACAAGTCTCTATCAAGGCGGAGTGCCGATAAAAGTTCGGGATTTCCATAATCTTATCGGTCGTGCCGGTCGTTCTGGAAAGCATATTGAAGGCAGTATTTTATTTGCCGATTCAGATATTTATGATAATAGAACAATTGTAAATGAAACAAGGAAGTGGAAAAAAGCTCTGGATTTATTGGATTTCAATAATTCTGAAGATTGCATCAGTTCATTACTTGAGATATTTGAACCGATACAAAATAAAAAAAAAGATCAGCATAAAACACTCCCCGAAGAAACCCAATCTTTTGAAGCAATCATTGATGCATATATAAAAGATGAAATAAAAAATCTAGCTGAAAATATCTCACAAAAACACCAAGCTGATGGCTTTGATTTTGGGACGGTTTTTGCACAGTTGTTTCGAAAACGTCAATTGCTTGAATCATTGGAAAATTTTCTTTTAGCTCATTGGGAATATGATGAAAATGGACAAGATTGGGTAGCTGAACTTGCGCGAGAAACATTGGCGTTCCATTTGGCGGATACCGAAAAGCAAACCCAGATAATCAGGATTTTTCATCTGCTTTCGGCCAATATAGCACAGAAGGTTCCAGAACAAGAACGAAAAAAGGCTTACGGAAAGACTCTTTATGGCATAAAAAATGCCTCAACAATTGAGGCATGGGTAGATAACAATACAATCGAATTGCTGTCAGTTGATGATTTGACAACTTTTGTCGAAATTACTTGGCAATTATTATGTGAAATTATTAAAAACAATACCACAAGAGGCGTTTTTACCAAATTTGATCCTCCTGAACCGAGAAAAAAACTTTTGCGTTCATGGTTAGATGGCAGACCCTATGTTGAACTTTTGAAGTTATTACAAGATTCTAATGTCCATAAAATTCATGGTAGTCAAAGACGTAAGTTTGCCGTAGAAGATATGGTCGATATTTGTGAAAAAACATTTGCGTTCGATGGAACATTAGTGGTTGGAGCTATTACAGAATTTCTTGAATCTATCGATGGTTTTGATCAATCTGTTAAAGACCGGTTTCAGTTCTTTCAAAAATGTTTAAGATATGGTCTCCCATCGCTTTCATCAATTAATGTGTATGAACTTGGATTTGCTGATCGGGTTCTTGCTCAGAAAATTGCCTCATTGTTTCAAAATCAGAATTGCAACAAAGATGATGTTTTGCAATTGATTAACAACGCCGATATTTTTCGGTCAATTCAAGAGCTAAATATGCCATCTTATTATCAGCTTAAACTTCAATCGTTACAGGTGGGGATTTAGCAAATGGCAAACAAAAAGGAACAAACCACTCCCCCGTTCCAGCGCACCCCCTTCAAGCCTTACCCCCAAATCCACCAGACTATCCCCCAGTGTCGCCAGACTAAAGTCTCTGACCCGCAGACTAAAGTCTTAGACCCGCAGACTGTAGTCTCTGCCCCACAGACTAAAGTCTTAGACCCGCAGACTGAAGTCTCTGGTTCGCAGACTAAAGTCTCTGACTCGCAGACTAAAGTCTCTGATCCGCAGACTGTAGTCTTTACCCCGCAGACTAAAGTCTCTGCCCCGCAGACTAAAGTCTCTGCCCCGCAGACTAAAGTCTCTGATTTGCAGACTAAAGTCTCTGCCCCGCAGACTATAGTCTTAAACTCGCAGACTATAGTCTCTGACTTGTAAACTGTAGTCTCTACCTCGTAGATTGTAGCTTTTGACTTGCAGACGGTGGTTTTGGCCTACTGGACTATGTTTAAAAAACTTGCTATTATATAAAATCATACTAATAAGGAGGCGTGAGTATGGCTCATAGTGACTGGGTTCCGCCGCGTGAACAGGATTTGGTCGATTTGGCGGCTAAATGGACGGCGGGGCTTGCCGATACGGAAAATCAAAAGGCTTTTGGCTGGGATTCGGGG
>JAIRWN010000037.1 GCA_031268985.1 Holosporales bacterium | reverse complement strand
TGAACTGATATTTCATGTATCCATAATGGCATAACGCTTTGTTTAAGACGATGCTTTTCACTGAGAATGTAGGAGAACGAGCAAACATGACTGCTCTGTTCTCCTAACAACAAGTGAATTACTCGCCTTCGTCACTATCTGCAAAAATTCCAGCAAACGCTTCATCAATGCAGTCGTGACAAGCCGATAGTTTGTTTTTCAACAAACGCATAAAACCAAATCCTCTAGTAAGTCCAAAAGGAAGCGACATTCTTGGCCCCATATAATCCATTAAATCAAGCCATCTATCATCAGAACTTGCGCCTTCGGCAACAATCAGAATAGCGTACATCCTTGTGAATGATTGAACGGAATCCTCTGCTGGTCCTGTAAGAGCTTCGTTAAACAGGACATGCGTCGTTTCAAGAACACCCTCAATATCATCCGGCAATTGCATGCCTGCTATCATATTTAGAACGAAGATTGTTTCCGGCGTCGCCGTAATAAATAAGGCTCTTTGCATTTCATCAGAAACAAAATGGGTGTCAAAAAAATCTGTTCGTCTGGACATACGAACAACACTTGCCATTCCTCCCTCTGCTAAAACGGATATATGCGAAAGAAGAGGATTTTCAATGTAATCGGTACTATTTTGTCCATATTTACTCAGGAGACGTTCAATCTTCAGCGCTGTCAAGTCATTCCTTAGTTCGATAGTTGGCAAAGTAGCCTTGCTCCCAAGCTGCAAAATTTCAGCAAATGCTGCATCAATGCGGTCGTGACAAATCTGTAGATCGATTTTCAGCTGATCCATACACATAACCCCTACCTCAAACTTAAGAGCATCTAGTATCACCGGCTCAATAGCAAGCGTTAAGCGTGCGCAATCCACACCGGCAGCACGAGCAGCCACCAGAATGGCGTACATCTTTATGAACAATTGAATAGGATGCTCTGTGGGAGCTAGGTCAAGCAGATCGTGCGTCATTTCTTTAAGATCGCGCTTTGCTTGCGTAATGTCGCAAAAAACAGCTGGCTCTACTATTTTTTCAACTAGAACTGCTATCACATTTAATGTGTTGACTGTCTCCGACGTTGCCGTAGTGAGTAGAGTTTTTGGTGGCGTTGTCCTAGAAAAAATGGATAGATCGCCCCTTCGGAACAACTCTAGGGCATCTTTTCGGATCACATTGAGAACACGTCCTATTCCTCCATTTGCTAAAACGGATATATGCGAAAGATGGGGATCGGCAGCGTAATCGGCGCTATTTGGATTAGCTCTATCTTCTGCGCCTTGAAGATAGAGAGGCTCCAGCTCAGTCGAGCCATGTATCACCACAGCCCTCGTGCCATCCTTTAATAGTATGGTCTGTCGAGAAGCATTGCTGTAAGAGCAAGCAAGAAGCGCGACGCTTCCAGCCAGCAGAACGTTTTTTATTGTCACAATTCTTCTCCTAAATAATTGACTTATTAAAAACAAAATTAAGTCTATATTAATTTTTTTCAAAGTCAATAACTTTTTACAAAAATACTTTGTCGACCAGCATATAATGCGTTTTTCCAAATCCCGATATCTGCCGGCCCATAGTCGCAAAACGCGCTAAAGTTCCCAGTAGTTAATAAGCTTTATAGGAATCTTTGCTGTTATGGTTTCGGATACGTCCTTGGATAGGGAATATCTTCTTTTTCCGGAAGGGCCAGACATCCGCGTTTACCGCATCCGTTTAGCACAATAAGAACAAGTATCGCAATAATTGGCCATTTTTTAAAATAACATAACATTTCAGCCCGCCGACAATTTATTTTTTAGAAATTCGTTAACCATCTGAGGATTGGCTTTTCCATCGGTTTCTTTCATTACCTGGCCAACGAAAAATCCGAAAAGTTTTTCCTTGCCGCTTTGGTATTCCTGAACCTTGTCTTGATTTTGTTCGATGACTTTTGCGATTGCCGCTTCTATGGCAGAAGAATCAGTTATTTGCTGCATTCCTTGATTTTTTACCACTTTAGAAGGACTTTCTCCGCTTGACCAAACCAAATCAAAAACTTCTTTTGCAATCTTGCCGGAAATTGTTCCATTGTAGATAAGATTCACAAGCTCCGACAGATGTGCCGGTGTTATTTTTGATTCTTTAAGTTCCAAGTTAGCTTTATTAAGATAAGCAAATAAATCGCCGATAAACCAGTTTGCTATCATTTTTGCTTTATCGCCCGAAACTTTTCCTTCATGTTTTTTAGACTCTGTATTCAAGCATTCTTCATAATATGCGGCGATTTCACGATCTGACGCAATCAGCGCGGCGTCATGGTACGGCAATCCGTAGTCTTTTTGCAGCCTCTCCAGTTTCATATCCGGAAGCTCGGGTAACGAATTTTGGATACGCTCAATCCTATCTAAGTTCAGTATCAATGGAGGCAAGTCCGGATCGGGCATATAGCGATAATCCTGCGCATCTTCTTTAGACCGCATTGACCTTGTTTTTCCACTTATTGAATCGAATAAGCGCGTCTCTTGATCAACCCTCCCTCCGCTTTCAATAATTTCAATTTGTCGGAAAACTTCGAACTCTATAGCCTGCTCTGTAAACCTGGAGGAGTTGATATTCTTAACTTCTACCCTTGTGCCAAGGGTTGCACCAGGTTGCCTGACCGAAATATTTACGTCTGCTCGAAGGCTTCCTTCCTCCATATTACCGTCGCAAGTGCCAAGATAACGTAGTATCGTCCTCAGCGTCTTAAGAAAAGCGGCCGCTTCCTCTTTGCTGCGCATATCGGGTTCTGTCACAATTTCCATAAGCGCTATGCCGGCACGGTTCAAGTCTATATACGACTTATCAGGATGCTGGTCATGAAAGCTTTTTCCCGCGTCTTGTTCCAGATGGATATGGTTTATTCTAAGGCTAAAGGTTCGCAACTCATCCAGATGCACATTCACCCAACCCGGGCCAACTATGGGGCTATAGAACTGAGATATTTGATACCCGGCCGGCAAATCCGGATAAAAATAGTTTTTACGGTCAAAACGCGACTCAAGATTGATGACAGCATTCAATCCCAGGCCAGTTTTTATTGCTTGGTCTACGCAGAATGAATTTACGACAGGCAACATACCTGGAAAAGCCGCATCTATGAACGACGCCTGCGAGTTTGGCTCTGATCCAAAGACTGTCCTGGCCCCGGAAAATAACTTAGACTGAGATACGACCTGAGCGTGAACTTCCATTCCTATAACTACTTCCCATTCGTTATGTTCTCTTTTGTATGTATCTGGGGTGTAATTTCTTTTAAGCCCAGTTGTGTTCACGATATCGCTCCTTTTTCATGCCAAGAAACAAAACGTGACGACGATTCTATAACGTGCCCGGCCCTGAAAAGAACTTCTTCTTGAAAGCCGGGAGCGATTAACTGAACTCCGAGAGGCAAACCACGCCTATCGATTCCGGCAGGCACAGAGATGGCCGGTAACCCTGCCATATTGACAGGAACAGTAAATATATCGTTTAGGTACATAGTCACGGGATCGTCTTGTCTCTCTCCAATTGCAAAGGCTCCGGATGGCGCTGTTGGCATAAGGATTAGGTTTACCTTATCAAACGCGTCGATAAAATTTTGTTTAATAAGGCTCTGGATCTTTCTTGCCCGTTGGTAATAAGCCTCCATATGACCGGCTGACAGCACATATGTTCCAACAAGAATTCTTCGACGAACTTCCGCTCCGAATCCTTCGCCGCGAGTGTTCTGATATATATCATTGATATTACGTCCTTCTGCGCGCAAACCAAATCGCACCCCATCGTATCTTGAAAGATTTGTCGACGCTTCTGCGGAAGCAATAACATAGTAAGCCTCTAAGGCATGTTTTGCGTATGACAGCTGCACGTCAAATATCTGAGCGCCAGCTGCTTTAAACCAATTTATACAGTTGACGGTCATAGTCTTAATATCGTCATTGCATTCATTTATCCAATCATCGCTGGGAATACCTACTTTAAGCCCCTTAACAGACTGCCCAATCGCTTGTTCAAAGTCGGGGACATGCATGTCTGCCGATGTGGAGTCGCGACTGTCGTGCCCGGCCATAGCCTTAAGTAATATCGCGCTGTCCTTTACGGATTTCGCAAGCGGCCCGGCCTGATCCAGCGAGGAAGCAAACGCTATCATTCCCCAGCGGGAACACCTGCCATAGGTGGGCTTCATCCCTACAATGCCTGTATACGCTGCCGGTTGCCTTATTGACCCGCCAGTATCTGTTCCGGTTGCGCCTAAACATAGCCCGCCGGTAACTGCAGCTGCAGATCCACCGGACGACCCCCCTGGAACCAAATTTTGCGTAGGGTTTTCTTTTGGTTTCCAAGGATTTACTGCAGGCCCGAAATGGCTGGTAACGTTGGCTGAGCCCATAGCAAACTCATCCATGTTGGTTTTACCAAGCATAACCGTCCCGTTATCTTTCAGACGTTGAGTCACGCCAGATTCATAAGGCGGAATAAAATTAGCCAAAATTAGCGAACATGCAGTAGTTCGAACCCCTTTCGTGCAGAAAATATCTTTGTGCGCTATTGGCAAGCCTTCCAAAGGACGAGCATCTCCACGTGCAAGTCGCGCATCCGAATCCTTCGCTTGGGCCAAAGCTAAGTCGCCGGTCACTGTGACAAATGCGTTCCACGAGGCCTTAGCTTCTATGCGCTTTAAAAACTCGGCAGTTAACTCAGTTGCCGAAATTTTTTTCGATGTTAAAAGCTGACGAGCCTCAGATAGAGTCAAATCGGGCAAGTTTTGCATATTTATTCCACTATTTTCGGCACGGCAAACATATTTGACGCCTGCTCAGGCGCGTTTCCGACGATATCATCAGCATAGTCGCCATCATCGACTATATCTTCGCGTTCGTATGCGCGATTAACCGTTATACCGGACAAGGGTTCAACTTCCTCGCAGTCGATTTCATTAAGCCGGTCAATAAATCCGATTATTTTTTCGACCTCAGCCGCTATTTTGGGAATTTCCCCAGAGAGTATTTTTATCTTAGCAAGCCCCGCAATTTTTAGAACATCTCGATCGGATATCTTCATCTTAGCTGTCTTCACTGTATGCTGGCGAAACAATATATTTATTTCTTCTTAAATTCCAGCAATAATCCAGAACAACTTACTGGTAAAATCTTATGTTAATGTTGTCATTCGACTGTTGCTTGGACAGGATTTCCGTTGCCGTATCTGATAAAGATGGAAATGTTTTAGCATCGCAAACGCATGAAAATCATTTCGACGCCTGTGCGATTTTGGCTTTGATGATTGCAAAAATTCTGAAAAACGTAAGCGCCACGATGAAGGATGTTTCCGTATGCATAACAACAGTCGGCCCGGGTTCGTTTACGGGAATCCGCACAGGATTAAGCACAGCATATGGTATTGCTGCGGCAAATCCTAACATTCGCATTTGTGGAATAACTTCTTTTGAGGCTTTACTTGCTTCTTATAATGAACAGAACGCATTGCCGGCAAAAGATATAGTGATAGCCATAGACACAAAAAGAAACGATTACTATTTTCTGGATGTAAGCAAGACTTTGTCGCCTCAGATCGGTGTTGCCGATCAAATCATTTGCTTGGCAAAAGGCCTGGGGGTCGGTACTGTCATAACAAATAAGCCGGACGGCTTTTCCTACTCTGAGAGAATTGACATTATAGAGCAAAAAATCAGAGCAGAAGCGCTATTCAAGGCCGCGGATCTGGAAAATTTAGCCAATCAACCGCTCAGGCCTTTTTACCTGAAAGACGCCGGAGTTACAGTAAAGTGATTTTATCAGTAAAATTGACGCCAAAAGCGTCAAAAAACGCAATTGTTGGCTTTAAAGCAAACGTCCTGCAAATAAAAGTAACGGTCGCGCCTGAAAAAAATGAAGCGAATAAAGCGGCGATAGAGCTTATAAGCGATTTTTTGGGGATTCCAAAATCAAAAATACTTATAATCTCCGGCGCCAAATTCAGAAACAAAGTTATATCAATAGATACGGATAATACTGAGTCTTTAATTAACAAAATACAGAATGGTTTTCTTGATAAAACTAAACTTATCCGAGATCTATAAACCGGACTCGGCCAAGAGAGTTTCTTGTTCATTGATTATAAGCGCTTCAATCAATTCGTCCAGCGGTTTGCCGCCAAGCATAATTTCTTCGATTTTGTAAAGCGTTATATTGGCTCGGTGGTCTGTAACGCGACCTTGAGGGAAATTATAAGTTCTGATACGTTCCGATCTGTCTCCGCTGCCAATTTGGCTTCGTCTTTCCGAAGCGCGGGCAGAGTTAGTTTTTTGTCTTTCCGCATCGTAAACTCGCGCTCGAAGAATTTTCATGGCTCTTGCGCGGTTCATATGTTGTGAACGTTCGTCTTGTTGCACTACGACGATTCCGGTAGGGATATGAGTTATTCTTACGGCGCTTTCTGTTTTGTTCACATGCTGGCCGCCAGCGCCTGATGCTCGCATGGCTTCAATTTTCAAATCTTTTTCATCGATATTGACGTCAATATCCTCAGCCTCAGGCAAAACGGCAACTGTGGCCGTTGACGTATGAACGCGTCCGCTGGACTCCGTAGTCGGGACTCTCTGTACCCTATGAACGCCGGACTCGAATTTAAGATGGGCAAAAACTCCTTTTCCGGATACGCTTATGACGGCCTCGCGCAAACTGCCCAAATCATTTTCGCTTACAGAGATCGGCTCAAATTTCCAATTGCGATAACCTGCATACTTTTGATACATAACATAAAGATCGCTGGCAAAGAGCCCGGCCTCATCTCCTCCGGCGCCGGCGCGAATTTCAACTATGGCATTTTTTTCATCGAGATCGTTTTTTGGAAGCAAAAGAACTTTTATTTCATGTTCTTTCACTGCAATTTTGTGTTGTATTTCTGATATTTCGTCATTAGCCAAAGCACGTATTTCTGCGTCGTTATCATCGGCTATGGATTTAAGTTTGTTCAGCTCTTGCCTGTAGGAGCACAATTGGTTTACGGCACCAACCTTTTCTTCCATAGCGGCAAATTCTCGAGACAAATTTACAAAATCTTTATTGCCAAATGAACTGGCCGCTATTTTGAGTTTTAGCTCCTCAAAACGGTCAACTATCTTTTGCAGTTTTTCGTCTACAAGCATTAGGTTTTAAGCAAATCAACGATTTTTTCAAGCGCCATACTTTGCTGAGCTCCGGTTTTAAGATTTTTTACCGTAACCGCACCGCTTTCAATCTCATTACTTCCCAGCAAAGCTGCGTAATTCGCCTCCATTTTATCAGCTTTGTTCAACATTTTCCCTACCGAATTTCCACGCATAACTTCAACACAAACGCCACTCTTCCTTAATTCGTCGGCTAGCTTAAACGCATATTCTTTCGCTTCGCCCCCTACCGGAACGACTGCTATAACGGGCCGTTTTTTTGGTTGGATTTTTGTCAGCATTGATAAGCGTTCAAGCCCAGCGGCCCAGCCAAAGGCCGAGACCTGAGGGCCGCCCATCATTGCAATCATATTGTCGTACCTTCCTCCGGCAAGGACAGTACCTTGAGCCCCTAAGTCAGCAGTCGTAAATTCGAACACTGTATGGACATAATAATCAAGCCCGCGAACCATCCGATCGTTAATGACATAAGGAATTCCGAGTAGTTTTAAGCCGGATAAAACCCCATTGAAAAACAAACTGGCATTTTCGGTAAGACAGTCCCGTATCTTTGGCGCTTTAGAAAACAAGAGCTGATCCTGCTCTTCCTTAGAATCCAAAATTCTTAAAGGATTCAGTTCCAGCCGTCTCCTGCTTATAGGAGAAAGTCGGCCTATGTGTTTTTGAAAGAAGTCGATCAGCTCTTTACGGTAAGTCTCCCTGCTTTTCGTATCCCCCAAAGTGTTAATTTCTAGTTGTACATTGCCGGCAACGCCAACCGACGCCAAACTTGCATAGGCGGCAGATATACATTCCACGTCCGACCAATAATCATCATATCCGATTGACTCTATTCCGATTTGATGCAATTGGCGAAAACGGCCCTTTTGCGGCCTTTCGTACCTAAACATGGGGCCTGAATACATCGCTTTGAAAGGCAGAGTATCGAATAGTTTGTGCTCTATAAACGCTCGAACAATTGAGGCCGTTCCCTCCGGACGCATAGCCAAAGTATCGCCGCCTTTATCATCGAAAATATACATTTCTTTGCCAACGACGTCGCTCGCTTCGCCAAGGGGTTTTGTGAATACTTCGACTTTTTCTAAGATTGGCGTGCTCATCGGCCTAAAGCCGTATTTTGAACATACGCCGTATATTTTACCGATTATCAGATCAAAAAGTTCCTCTTCATTAAAAAGATGATCGCTCATCCCACGAATAGAACTTAAAGGCTGGACGAGACGGTTATCTGCGGAACACATAATCTAAAAACTCCTGATCCGGAGAATCAATATACTCAAATGGGCTTTAATATAAAATCATTTTGAACGGGGTTTGATTGCCGCAATAAATATGCTATATCTACAAACGTTTTAGTTCATACTTTTAAGTTAAGGAGTTTTATTTATGAGATTAGGTTTAGCTGTTAAGCAAACAATTACTGCAGGTTTAGTTGGATTATTAGTGTCAGGATGTGCCAAAGATCTTTCGCCGGATTCGTATACTGCCGGCCAGGCGGGAGAAGTGTCTCAGACCTATAAAGGTAAAATTCTTAATGTGCGTCAGGTTACCGTAGAGGGCAGCGATTCTTTAGGAGGCAACATAGCCGGCGCAGGAATTGGCGCTGTTGGCGGTGGCGTGCTTGGTAACATGATAGGGCAAGGCAAGGGACGCATATTGTCAACAGCTGCAGGAGCGGCTCTTGGCGGTATCGGCGGAGCATATGCAGAGAAAAAACTGAAACAACAAAAAGCTCTGGAATACATAGTAAAGTTGGATAACGGACAGACTATAACGCTCGTTCAAGGCGTAAGCCCGGCTTTTAGCGTAGGGCAGAGAGTGTTTGTCCATGTGAGCGGCAATGGCAGATCTCGTATAACTGCCGACACATCGGCCGCCTTGTAAAGCTGGATTAAACAAACGGTTTATTTTATTGCCTGTCGGAGACTCTCCGGCAGGCTTTTATGTTTTGAATCTAGGATCAATTGCTTTAACGTCTTAAGATTTATTTAAACAAATTAAGATCCTAGGTGTATACTCCTCTCCGAAGATGCCCGAGAAATGTTTTTGTAGATTCTTTCCGGATTAGTTTAAATAGAGGATTTGCACTGAAAATATGCCGTCTTATCAGCACATATACGTAATGAAAGGGCTAAATAAAGCCTTCCCTGGAGGGAAGCAAGTTCTTAAAGAGACCTGGCTGTCTTTTTTACCTGGCGCCAACATAGGCATAATAGGAGGCAATGGCGCCGGAAAGTCCACGCTTATGAAAATTATGGCCGGTCTTGATAAGGATTATCAGGGCGAGGCTTGGCTGGCTAAAGAAGCCAGTGTTGGGTATTTGCCGCAAGAGCCCGTTCTGGATAGTAATCTTTCCGTTCAGGAAAATATTCTTCAAAGCTTTAACGAGAAGAAAAGTGTTGTTGACGAATACGAAGCTATATCCGTAAAGTTTGTTGAGCCTATGGACGACGAAACTATGCAGAGACTGCTCGATCGTCAAGCAGAGCTTCAAAGCATAATCGACGCGCAGGATCTCTGGGATCTAAACCGCCAAGTTGAAATTGCAATGGACGCATTAAGATGCCCTTCGGGAGACCAATCCGTCAAAAGCCTTTCCGGAGGAGAGCGTCGCCGAGTCGCTCTGTGCCGACTTTTATTGCAAAAACCAGATTTGCTGTTGCTTGATGAGCCGACCAATCATCTTGATGCAGAATCAATTGCTTGGCTTGAACGACATCTTCAAGAATACAAAGGCACGGTAGTTTTGGTTACGCATGACAGGTATTTTCTCGACAATGTCGTAAAGTGGATACTGGAGCTGGACCGCGGACAAGCATATCCGTTTGAAGGCAATTATTCTGTATGGCTGGAAGATAAACAAAAACGTCTGGAGCTTGAAAGTAAGCAGGATGATTCGCGTAAAAAGACCATAGAGCGCGAACTTGAGTGGATCAGACAATCACCGAAGGCGCGGCAAAGTAAAAGCAAAGCCAGAGTCCGCGCGTATGACGAGCTTTTGGCTCAAGACGAAAAAAACGCAAAAAACAAACAGGCCTCTATATATATACCATCAGGCCCGCGTTTGGGCGATAAGGTGATTGAGGTCGAAAGTCTGACCAAATCATATTCAGACAAGCTGTTGTTTGAAGATCTAAGCTTCAATCTGCCCGCCGGAGGAATCGTCGGCGTTATCGGCCCGAACGGCGCGGGGAAAAGCACATTATTTAGAATTATTACGGGCGAAGAAACGCCGGATTTCGGGCTTTTAAAAATAGGGGGAACAGTAAAAATTGCCTATGTTAATCAAAGTCGCGACGACCTAAACAACGGTAAAACTATTTGGGAGGAGATATCCGATGGACTTGACGAGCTTGAACTTGGCAAACGTCGAGTCCCGAGTCGCGCCTATGTCGCAAGTTTTGGGTTCAAGGGTACGGATCAACAAAAGAAAGTCAACCAACTTTCAGGCGGCGAACGCAATCGAGTGCATCTTGCAAAGCTTCTTAAGCAAGGGGCGAATTTGATTTTGCTGGACGAACCGACAAATGATCTGGATGTTGAGACTTTACGCGCACTTGAAGACGCCTTGATTGATTTTGCCGGTTGCGCCGTCGTGATCAGTCATGATCGTTGGTTTCTTAACCGTATTGCCACTCATATACTGGCATTTGAGGGAAACAGCCGCGTCGAATGGTTTGAAGGTAATTATGGCGAATACGAAGCAGATTATCGCAGGCGATACGGTATAGACTCGGATAACCCAAAGCGTATAAAATACAAACCTTTAACAAGGAATTTATAATTTAAAAGAAGTGCGCCTGTGGACAATAATAAAAATTTTATATTAGCAATGTTGCTGATGTTCGGAGTGCTTATTGGTTGGCAGTATTTGACACCGCAGCCGAAAACGCCACAAAAAACGAACAGCGGCTCAATTACGGCCGAAGTTGTGAAGACCCCATCGGCCGACGTCGTCATGAATGTTGTAACAAAACCGGAACTCCCTGCAGAAACGATCGAGATTGAGTCTTCTGAGCTGTTGGGAAAGATATCTTCAAGAGGTATAAAGCTCTCAGATATAAAACTTAAAAACCACAAAGAAACAACTGATGAAAACAGCAAGCCCGTCGTGCTATTTAAAGAATCTTATTACGCAGAAATTGGGTGGGCAAGCATAGATAAGCACATAAAGTTGCCGGATGAAAACACGGTTTGGACGGCTTCCTGTAAAAAATTGTCCTCTTCATCGCCACTAATTTTGACATGGAATAATGGGCAGGGTCTTGTTTTTAAACGCACAATTGAAACTGACGGTAAAAATCTTTTAACTGTAAAACAGGACGTATTAAATAACGGCTCACAGAATATAAAAATAAACGCTTATGCCCTTATAAGACGAGTTGGGATTCCGGAAGGTTCCGGCAAGTTTGCTATGATTCATGAAGGCGGGATCGGATACTTCGGCGATAAATTGCATGAAGTCGCTTACGACAAAATTGCCAAAGAAGGTTTGAACTATCACGGCTTTGACGGGGGATGGGCAGGCGTTACGGATAAGTACTGGTTATCGGCTATAATTCCCACGTCGACTTCTACAATAAAATTTCGGGAGATATCTGGTTACAGCAAATCTACTTATCAAGTTGATACTCTGACAGACATTTCGGATTTAGTGCCGGGAGGGGTTGTATCCTCAACCGCGCATATATTTCTTGGGGCAAAGGATCTAAACGTTCTTGATGGGTATGAGCAAAAACTCGGCATTAAACATTTTGACCTGGCAATTGATTTCGGTTGGTTTTATTTCATCACACGGCCGCTTTTCCTTCTGATGAACTGGCTCAGTAACAACATTCCAAATATGGGATTTGTCATCATAATAATGACTTTGCTGTTCAAGGTTATGTTTTTCCCGCTTGCAAACAGATCTTATAAGTCTATGAACAGAATGCGAGAGCTCGGGCCGAAAATTAAATCGCTTCAACAACTATATGCAAATGACCGCGTCAAGCTTTCACAAGAAACCATGAACCTGTACAAAAAAGAGAAAGTAAATCCTCTGGGCGGATGTTTGCCTCAACTGATTCAGTTTCCAGTATTGTTTGCCCTCTATAAGATCTTTTCTATATCAATTGATATCAGGCATTGCAGATTTTTATGGATTAAAGACCTTTCAGAAGCCGATCCAACATCTGTGTTTACCTTATTTGGTTTGATACCAGTCACGCTTCCGGATTTTTTATGTATGGGCATATTGCCAATTATTATGGGTTTGACTATGTTTATACAGCAGAAGATGGGGCCGGCGCCTGCTGATCCGGCTCAAGCTAAAATGTTCTTGATCATGCCAATAGTTTTTACATTCATGATGGCTCAGTTTCCGGCAGGGATTATTCTCTACTGGACTCTAAGCAATATTTTGTCTATTATTCAGCAGTGGGCCATTGGCAGATTATCAAAAACATCCAGAGTATAAAAACATGAAGCACATATCGATTTCGTTGCTTTTATTGACGCTATTTATAACGGCAGCTTGCGATAAAAAGGTCAGACTTAAGGGAAAAAGAGAGATTATATGGACGCTAAGCGAGGATCTCAGAGTTGATCCGGTCTCTGCCGCTGAGACGGTGTTAATTGCTGCTCCGGAGGTCAAAAGCTCTTGGACGCATTCGCGCAGAGATACGACGCATAACGTTGGTAATATGAGCTGTTCATTTCCTCTAAAGCGAGTTTGGTCTTGCAAACTGTCCGGGGCGGTTTCGCATAACCGAAAACTTGTTTCAGAACCCATTGTTGTTGACAGCGACGTCTTTATTTTTGACAACAGCGCCAGAGTCCTATGCGTAAGAGACGGAAAAATAAAGTGGTCTTTAAGTTTAGTTCCTAAAAAAGGAAGCGCTGATAACGTATGGGGCGGCATTGCTTATGATGGCCAAATTGTTTACGCCGCAACAAATCAGGCTGAAGCCTTTGCCATAAATGCAGAAACCGGCCGAATCATTTGGAAAAGGCAACTAAATTCTCCTGCGCGTGGAGGAATTTTGGTATACAGAGGCTTCATATATGTGCTGTCTATGGACAGCAAACTTGAGGTACTATCTGCTGCGTCAGGTGATTATATATGGTCGCATGCAGGGATTCCGGAAGATATAGCCTTAATGGGAGGCAGCGGGTGCGCTGCTGCTCGGGATACAGTGATTGTTCCATACCCATCCGGCGAAATTTTTGCATTTTATTACAATAATGGATCGCAAATATGGAATCAGATAGTTTCACGTTTTTCTTTGGATAAGATGGCGACTTCTCTCTCTCACATAAAAGCGTTGCCCGTTATTGATGGCAATTACGTCTATGTTGCAAGCAACAGCGGAAAAATAGCGGCGCTTAATCTTATAAATGGAATGCAACTTTGGGAACAAAGCATAAGCGGCACGACGCAGACTCCGGCGATATCGATCAACAGCGTTTTTATAATAACCAATGAAAATGATTTGGTCTGCCTATCAAAAACAACCGGTAATTTGAGATGGATGACGCCGTTACCTAAGGTTGTGAAGAAAACCCCTATTTTCTGGTATGGCCCATTGTTTGTCGACGGAAAACTGGTTTTGGCCGGATCAAATGGGGTCATTATGTTTATTTCCCCAGCAGATGGCAGGAAAATTTCGACCATTTTTTGCGGGGCAAGAATATCGATTCCGCCGGTAGCCGCAAACGGCAAATTATATATATTAACTGACGAAGTGGCGCTGCAAGCGTTTGAGTAATTCCTACAAGAAAGTTTGACTAAAGAAGACGCGTGCTATGGTATCTTGCCTTTGGCATTCGTCTTTATCGTACTTGATCGCTTGGGAGTTTTGATTTCTTCTGAGACTTCAGATGCCAGACTGTTAGGGATCTTTCTAAGCGAAATTGCCCTGTAAAGATAAACGCCATCTCTGTAGATCAGTAAAGCCACTTTATCTTTTTTACTGCTTATATGCATAAGTCTCGTAAGAAAATCGGCAACGTTGCTAACTGAGGCCTGATCTATCTTAACAATAACGTCGCCTTGCCGGACATCCTTCTCTGCAGCGTCAGAGTCGCGCATTATATTGATAATAACCGCTCCGGTTAATGTGCTTGGAAGATCAAAAGCTCTTTTAAGCTCAGTTGATACGTCCGCCAAAGACAGACCGGCGCTGTATATATCTTTTCCCCTTATGCCGTCCATACCTTGTTCAAGGAAGGCGTCGCTCAACTCTACATTGTCCTCGCGGTACCCAACCATGATACTGAGAGTGATTTCTTGAGCGTCTCGTCTTATTCTGATTGGAATTACTTTCCCTATTGGTGAATTGGCTACAATTTTTGATAGTTGCGCCTCATCGTTTATAGGAGATTCACCTATCGCTAAAATGATATCGCCTTGCTGTATGCCGGCTTTAGCCCCGGGAGATCCGACTGTTACTTTAGTAACCGTTACTCCTCGCACTTTCGCTAAACCCAGACTCTCTGCCACATCAGCCTCCAACAGCTCGACGGAGACGCCTATCCAACCACGGCGCATTTTTCCGAAGATTCTGAGCTGCTTTATGGCTTTTTGTAAAATATTGGAAGGTATAGCAAAATTCAGTCCGCTGTTAACATTGGTTTCTGACAGTATCGCAATGACCATTCCAACAGCTTTACCTTCGGCGGTAAATAAGGGAGACCCTGAATTGCCCCGATTGATAGGAGCGTCTGTCTGAATATAGTCGATTATCTCATCGCCTATTATCCCTTTTGACCGCAACGATATATTTCTGGCAAGAAATGACACTATGCCCTTGGTCACCGTAAATGGAAAGCCGTATGGATTTCCAACAGACAAAACCCATTGACCTACGCGTATATTGTTGGAATCGCCAAAATCTACCGGGGGCAAGGGGACATCTGTTTCAACCTGCAAGAGCGCAATATCCATTTTTTCGTCATATCCCACAACTTTTGCCTTTAGCTCTTTATCGTCATATAGGGTTACAATTATTTCTTTTATTCCCTCTACCACGTGATAGCAGGTAACAATGTATCCGGTTGAATCGATTATAAACCCTGACCCTAGCGGGGTATTACGTTTGTTGTCGACGAATTCGAAAAGCTCTTTAATCCCATCCGGACGACAATCAATCTCCGACGACTCGTTGTGTTGGTTGTCAATCTTGCCTTTCGCGGAAATATTCACAACGCTTTTAAGTAAAGTTGGAACCACATCGACAAAATCTGTTGTCTGGGCTTTAAGGTTAACGGAATAAAGCACGAGAACTCCAACAGTAAGGATGTTCATTAATTTGGCCACGAACTTTGTTCCGCATACGTTACAAATATTAATACCTTCGCCTCTGAATAAAATTAGCGCAAAATATAGTACTTAATCTTTGGTTACTATATGATTAAAAAATTTGAAAAATCCGCCATCTGGCGATAGAATAATTTTAGTGTTGTCAGGCAAGAAAGCCTTTGCGTAAGCCTGCATAGATCTGTAAAATTCAAAAAAAGCAGGGTCTTTGCTGTAAGCCTGCGCATAGATTTTCCCAGATTCTGCTTCTCCTTTTCCAATCAGAATATCCGCTTCTCTGTTGGCTTCGGCTATTTTTTCCGCTTTGGACTTGTCGGCTTCAGCGCGAATTATTTGCGCTTTTTCCGCTCCCTCTGCACGTAGTTGCTTGGCTTCACGCTCGCGCTCACTGATCATCCTTTTGCATATAGCTTCGGTATTTTCACGCGGCAAGTCCATCCTTCTTATACGCATATCTAGGATGTCGACGCCAAAGTCTTTAGCTGCTTTATTAACCTCTTGGCAAAGGCTGTCCATGACTTTTGATCTTGAGTCGGACAATATAGTCGCTACATTTGCGTTGCCAAGCACACTGCGCAAACTTCCCAAAACTACGGTTGTCAAGCGCCGCTGAAGTCCCGACTCATTACGTACTGTTTGATAGAACTTTAATGGATCGACAATTCTGTAGCGTCCAAACGCATCAACGACAAGACGTCGTCTGTCACCAAGCGTAACCTCAAGCTCCGCCATATCGATCGCCAGCAGTCTCTTTTCAAAAAAAATGGCCTCGTCTATCATGAACGGGAGCTTAAAGTGCAGCCCAGCGGAATTTACAAGACGAATAGGATTACCAAATCGCACTATAAGAGCTTGGTCTATCTGCCGAACAACAAATATACTGCCGAACAGCCCAACCACAACCGCTAGACACAAAATTGCCGCAACTATGTACGGCTGGCCAAGCTTATTGCGCATCCCACGACTCCATAAAATTGTTTTTCGACAGTATTCTAGCAAAGATTGTATGCGTTAAGCAAGGGTGCTCATGCCTGAAGATGTTGGCTAATTAATAATTTTGGTTATCTTCGCGTTTGCTTTTTTTATAAAACTCAAGAGGTATTAAAAAAGTATTTGAATTTATTAAATAAAAACATAAAATGCTAGCGCTCGTTGAATGCGAGTGCTAAAAAATGGTTTGTGTAATAAGGAGAATTCGATTATGACCAAATTTAGACCATTAAGAGATAAAATTCTGGTTCAAAGGTTGGATCAGGAAGAGAAGACCACTGGAGGTATAATAATACCAGACACTGCAAAGGAAAAGCCAATTCAAGGCAAGGTGCTGGCCGTAGGTGACGGCGCGCGCGACGAAAAAGGCAACGTAGTGCCTATGGACGTCAAAGTCAGCGATACCGTGTTGTTTGCTAAGTGGGGAGGTACCGAGGTCAAATTTGACGGCCAAGAGTACCTTATACTGAAAGAATCCGATGTTCTTGGTATAGTTTCCTAAAGGTGTTGTTTTTTATTTTTTAAAGAGGAAGAATAATGGCTGTAAAAGATATAAAATTTTCCAACGATGCCCGTTCTCGCATGCTGAGAGGGGTGGATCTGTTGTCCGATGCGGTTAAGGTAACGCTTGGGCCCAAAGGGCGTAATGTCGTCATACAACGCAGTTTCGGCGCGCCGAAGGTAACTAAAGACGGCGTAAGCGTAGCGAAAGAAATAGAACTCAAGGATCCGTTTGAGAATATGGGCGCTCAGATGGTGAAAGAAGCTGCAAGTAAATCAAATGACCTTGCAGGGGATGGAACTACTACCGCAACCGTTTTAACTCAAGCAATTGTACGCGAATCTTCAAAAGTCGTCGCTGCTGGGGTTAACCCTATGGACCTTAAGCGCGGGATTGATATAGCGGCTGAGTCTGTGATCGGTCGTCTTTCTTCGATGGCGAAAAAAATCTCTACAAAAGAAGAGATAACTCAGGTCGGGACAATTTCTGCTAATGGCGATCCTACCATCGGCAAAATGATTGCTGATGCGATGGAGAAAGTTGGCAAGGAAGGAGTAATAACCGTAGAAGAAGCTAAATCCTTGGAAACTGAGCTTGAAGTGGTTGAAGGAATGCAGTTCGACCGCGGATATTCTTCACCGTATTTTGTCACAAATTCTGAAAAGATGATCTGTGAGCTTGAGAATCCTTACATCTTGTTGCATGACAAGAAGATATCGACGCTTCAGCCGCTTATACCGGTACTTGAGCGCATAGTGCAAAGCGGGCGTTCTTTGCTTGTTATCGCAGAAGAGATCGAAGGCGAAGCTTTGGCGACGATGGTTGTCAATAAGCTCCGCGGCGGTCTGAAAGTTGCGGCTGTAAAGGCTCCCGGGTTTGGAGACAGAAGAAAAGCGATGTTGGAAGACGTCGCAATTCTAACCGGCGCCCAAGTTATAAGTGAAGAGCTTGGCTTCAAGCTTGAAAATGTTGCCTTGGATATGTTGGGGTCTGCCAAAAAAGTAATTATCACCAAAGAGGATACAACTATTGTCAATGGCGCCGGCGCCAAGAAAGATATCGAAGCTCGTTGCGGCCAGATTCGCGCTCAGATCGAAGAGAGCACCTCCGATTATGATCGCGAGAAATTGCAAGAGCGGTTGGCTAAGCTGTCCGGCGGAGTTGCAGTTATTCGTGTGGGCGGTGCAACCGAAATAGAGGTTAAGGAAAGAAAAGACCGTATAGAAGATGCTTTAAACGCTACTCGTGCGGCTGTTGAAGAAGGGATAATTGCCGGTGGCGGAGTCTCGCTTTTGTATGCGGCGCGAACATTAGAAAAAGTTTCCGGCGCAAACGTTAACCAAAAGACCGGTGTTGATATCCTTGAACGGGCTCTTTCTGCTCTTGTTCGCCAAATCAGCGACAACGCGGGAGCTGACGGATCGGTAGTAGTCGGCAAACTCCGTGAAAGTCAAGATGAAAACTGGGGATATGACGCTCAAAACGGCAAATATGTGGATATGATAAAGTCCGGTATTGTAGATCCGGTCAAAGTTGTCCGAATTGCTTTGCAGAGCGCAGCTTCAGTTGCCGGCTTGATTGCAACAACTGAGTGTATGGTTGCCGAACGTCCTGAACCTAAGCAGCCGATGCCACCTGCTTCACCCGATATGGGCGGAATGGGCGGATATGATTTTTAAAAACCTCCGATTTTAATCATAAATCAAGTAATTAGGCACGGTGAAGGCCGTGCCTCTTTGTTTAGTTTGCAACTGCAATTTATAGTTAAATATTCAATTTAATCTCGCATCCGGGCTCAAAGTTTTGCATTGTACGATAGCGCCCTTTTGAACCAACCGAAGCCCTTTTATAAGTCCGCATCATTTCATTGCGACAGCAGTAAAATTATGTTAGCTTGAGCGCAGTATATTTGATTGTCTAACAGTTTGGTCAATCTAAATCAGCGGGGGTACGGTTGGTTGACGAGCGTTTTTTTTCTTCTGTTTCGCAAAAGACTGTTAGAGATATTGCTGACTATGTCGGCGGAACGTTAACCTGCTCTAAATTCGGCGACAGACGTATTTCCAGTGTTAATACGTTAATGAAAGCCGAAAGCAGCAGTTTGTCTTTTTTCGGCAATAAAAAATACATCAATGAACTTGAAGGGACTAAGGCCGGAGCGGTAATAATTGAGCCTCAATACCGAGATAAAATCCCAAAAGACGCAGCTGGTATTGTCGTGAAGAGTAATGTGTTAATTTCTTACGCTAAAGCTGCCGAGTACTTATATCCTGAAACCTCACCTATTGAAGCGCGAACGTCAGAACCAATATCCAAAAAAGCGAAGATAGGAAAAAATTGTGTTATAGGCCAATATACGGTTATAGAGGATAACGCTGAGGTTGGAGATAACGTGGTGATTGGCGCATGTGCTTATATAGGAAAAGGAGTTATAATCGGGAACAATTGTAAAATTGCCAGCAATGTACATATAGAATGCGCTATTTTAGGCAAAGAAGTTGTGGTGAACTCCGGCGCTTGTATAGGAAATTCGGGTTTCGGGATTATCAATGTCCAACCAAAACCAGTCTATGTGCCTCAGCTAGGTCGAGTTATAGTTGGCGATTTTGTCAGAATTGGAGCAAACACAACGATTGATCGAGGCGGCCTTGACGACACCATAATCGGCGAAGGCACGATAATCGACAACCTTGTGCAAATAGCGCATAACGTCCAGGTCGGCGAGCGTTGTGTCATTGTGTCACAGGTCGGAATTGCAGGAAGCTGCGTTATTGGTAATTTCGTAACTATAGCCGGGCAAGTCGGTTTAGCCGGTCATCTTAAAATTGGCGACAGAGTCGTCATAGCGGCCAAATCTGGCGTTGCTAAAGATATCCCGGAAGGCAAAATCATGGCCGGAATTCCTGCTGTGGACGCCGGATTGTGGAGGCGTCAAGCGGCTTATCTAAAAGATTGCTTTTCAAAAAAGGCCTTTAAATGATTGTAAATTTTGAAGTAAAAAAAGGCGATAAAACAGACCTCGACATTACCGATATAAAGCGTTGTTTGCCACACAGATTCCCAATGCTTTTGATCGACCGAGTCGAAGAGCTTAGTCCCGGTGAAAGCGCAGTTGGAATAAAGTGCGTGTCTGGCAACGAACCTTTTTTTGAAGGGCATTTTCCCACTAAGCCGGTTATGCCGGGGGTTTTGATCATAGAAGCAATGGCCCAGACTGCCGGCGTTTTGGTTATGAAAACCTTAAAATTGGATGGCAATGGCAAGCTTGTATATTTCATGTCCATAGATCAAGCGAAATTCCGGCAAATCGTTAAGCCTGGCGATATGCTTAAGATTTTTGTCCAAAAAGACCGTAACCGCGGGAATATATGGCGGTTCTCTGGCAAGGCGTATGTTGAGAGTAAACTTGTGGCTGAGGCGATTTTCACTGCAATGATAGTTGATAATGATTGAGGTCTAATGCGTTTATAAATCTTTATATGTCAAAAATTCATCCCACAGCGATAATTGATAGTAGAGCGAAAATAGAAGACGGCGTCACCGTTGGCCCTTATTGTGTTGTTGGCAAAGACGTAAATATAGGAAAAGGGACTGTCTTGCATTCTCATGTGTGCCTTGAGGGGAATACTTCTATCGGCAACGATAATGAATTTTTCCCCTTTGCGGCCATAGGTTTTATTCCACAAGACCTTAAGTACCACGGTGAAAAGTCCCGCTTGATTATTGGCAACAGAAATACAATCCGGGAATATGTCACCATGCAGCCGGGAACTGATGGCGGCAATATGGCTACCGTCATAGGCGATGATTGCTTATTTATGGCTGGAGCACACATGGCGCATGATTGTCAAATAGGCAACAGCGTCGTTATGGCCAATCAAGCGACGCTCGGCGGACATGTGACGGTTGACGATTACGTTACTTTGGGAGGATTAGTCGCCGTACATCAATTTGTCAAAATAGGCAGATACGCAATGATTGGTGGAATGTCCGGTATAGATAAAAACGTTCTCCCTTATGCGTCAGTTGTTGGCGAAAGAGCAAAAATAGCCGGCATCAACTTAGTTGGCCTTAAAAGGCACGGGTTTGAGCGAAGAGTTATATTTAAAATTCGAGAGGCTTACGAAAAACTATTTGCGCAAAGCAGTACTTTAGATGAGCGAAAGACTTTTTTACGACAAAAATTTAAGGACTGCCAAGAGGTGCTGCATATCATGGATTTTTTGGATTCGGAATCTTCAAGAAGCATCTGTTTACCAAGAAAATCCGGTTCGCTCTTGGGAACAAAGAAGCCCGCAGATGGATGAAGGGCTCGGAGCTGCGGGATTAGCCGGACTTATGGTATGGCCAAAGACATTATCGAACAAAGACAGAAAGGACGAACAATAAAGCCGAATTCTTTTTTCTCGCTCAAGTAGGAATACACTTGCGGTCACAGGTTCTCCTGGTTAATGCTGCCAACCAAGAGCACTCGCTCTCCAATACTTTTGGGCGCCCTCAATAAACTCGAGCATTCCAGCTAAATT
>JAIRWN010000035.1 GCA_031268985.1 Holosporales bacterium | reverse complement strand
CTGCGCCGGCTTCGCGTAAATGCTTAGCAACGACGGCCGCGCCGCCAACATAATCCTCTTTTTGCTCGTAGCGCACGCTCATGGTTGGAGTTTTCGTCATCCCTCCAATTACTGAGCATCTGGTTAAGCTGTCAACGATAGAGTCGCCAACAACGTGAACCTTTCTGCCTTTAAAGCTGGCTAACGTTCCCCTTAGATCGTTAAACGAAACACTCTCAGCATCCATAAGCAAGGACAATTTTTCCTTAGCCAGATCTGGCATTTGCGATTCGATGATATGGGACGAAGAGTACACCACGTCGCCAGGGGTGAAAATGACCTCGCCGCCATATGAATCTACAACATCGACTTCTTCTCTGGTTTTGTGATGCATAGTACCAGAGTGAAAATACTCATATCCCTTGCAGAAAAAATCCGGCTGAATGACTTTTACATTTTCCAGTGGAGTGGGATTTCGGTCGATAATCACATAATCGACAATCTCAAACGCAGCTAGATTAATTGCCCTAAGATCCTCGGGCACATATGGACGCATGTTCGCCTTGGTTATATGTGCATCGCAAGTAATGCTCGCTAAAAGCAAATCGCCTTTGGATTTGGCAAATATAAGATGCCTTATATGTCCGGGGTGGACTATATCGAAAGTACCATGACACATGACTAGTTTTTTCTGCCTTGGGCGACGTCCGACCACTTTCAGCACTTCTGCGACGGATTTTATTTTCCCGCTGTACCTGGCAAAATCATTCATGCTAAAGATCCGAACCATTGTTTTGTTGCTTGCTCGATCTTATCAGTCGTCCAAAGCGGAGCGTTTTCCCAATAGCCTATATTATCAAGCATTTTTTTCACCCCATCTTCAAACGAAACTCCCTGCTTCCAACGCAATATATTGGTTATTTTGGTAATGTTAGCCCAAGTACAGTCTGGTTCGCCCGGGCGTTTGGGAATGTTTATAGTTTTGCCACTTAACAACTCAACCAATCTGTTAACCGATTGAGGCTTGCCTGCGCCAAGATTGAAAACCTCTCCGGAGATTTCTGTTTCTGCCGCCAGATAGAATGCTTTGGCAACATCGCTAGCATAAACAAAATCACGCGTCTGAGTTCCGTTTCCAACAACCGTAAAGGGATGTCCGGCCAACTTTTGCTTTAAGAAAACGCCAAAAACCGCGCCATAGGCCCCAGAGGTACGGGATCTGGTCCCAAATGCGTTGAAAATCCTGATGGAATTGACTGGAAGCTTATACACTTGGTTCCAATGAAAACACGCTTGTTCACCCAAGTACTTACTGAGGGCATATGGATACTCGCATCGTATGGGGTAATTTTCATCCGTAGGTACTGATGCTTTGCCGTAGCATGACGACGACGCAGCGTACACAAACTTTTCTACTCCGGCATGTCTGGCAGCTTCAAGTATTCTTACAGTTCCCTGCACGTTAACGTCCATGTACTCGACAGGGTTGTCGATAGAGGGAACTATGTCCCCCACCCCGGCAAAATGGAACACATAGTCGACTTCCGCAAATACGCTGCTGTTGCTGGAGACGTCGCGTATGTCCAGTTTCTCAAGAGAAACATCCGAATTATTCTTATGTTGGCTTATGTTTTCCAACCTACCGTTGCTGAGGTTATCCACTACGCGGACTTTGACGCCTTCGGCAACTAAAAGATCGACCATATGACTGCCAATAAAGCCACAACCGCCTGTTACAACAGCAAGCTTCGCCATACTAAGCGGCCCTAGATTGCTTTAAACACAAGACGTTGAAGTACGCAGTGTTATTTAAAGAATCAGTAAACTTCTTCTCCTTAAAGGCCCGGCAGATATCTTCAACTGCATTCTCCACCGTATGCTTAGGTACAAAACCCAGCGTTTCTTTGATTTTGTCTGAGTTTATGTGATATGACCTCAAGTCGTCGCTTGGTTCATATTGAATATCTATGTGGCCTTTATCCGAGAATTCCCTAAGAACTATATCCCTTACAACCTCGGCTAACTCTCCTATTGAGCGGTTTTGATAACCGATGTTGAAAGTCTGGCCATGAATTTTGTCAGCAGGAGCTTCAATCATCAGCTTATAAGCGTCGCACATATCTTGTATATGCAAATTCGGTCGCAGCTGTGTCCCACCCAGTACCTTGATCGCACTGCTAACCACCGCATGATTGGTTAGGATATTTACCGACAAATCAAAGCGTATCCTTGGGCTGTAGCCGCATATTGTCGCAGGGCGAATGGCAACACACTCAAAATCATCGCTTTTATGCTTGAACAAAAGCGGTTCGCACATACCCTTAAATTTGTTGTAAAGAGTCAAAGGAACCAGCGGATGATCCTCTTTTACGTCAGACTTGTCTGATACGCCATATACAGAACTGCTGGAGCAATAAACAAAACGCCTCACGCCGGCATTTTTGGCAGTTGCCACCAAACTTTCGAAGCAATCATAGTTTATGCTTTTGCTCAGCCCTTCATCAAGCGCGAAGCTCGGGTCGTTTGATATACAAGCCAAGTGAAGCGCAACGTCAATGCTGTTGCATGCTTTCTCAAACGCCGCTTTGTCCCGAATATCACTTTTGATGATTCTCAGGTTAGGATGAGGCTGCAAACAGCATCCGTAATACTGGATATCGTAAACCGTAACATGATATCCCATTTCAAGCAGCTGCGGAGTCAGCCTAGTCCCCACATACCCGGCCCCGCCCGTTATCAAAATTTTCTTCATCATTACCCTCAGGCTATATCATTAGTTGCGCAGCTTTAGCGTCCTTATAGAACTGTTCTGCTGTTTGCCTGGAGTACTCGTTTAAATCTTTCCCCCAGAGCTTAAACTTCTCAAGCAAATCAGATGTTAAGGTTATAATATCGCAGCCGCAAGACTGTGCATCAATGACATTAAATATTTCTCTAGAACTGGCCCATAAGAGTTTTATGTCCTGCAGATTTTTTACAATTTCCTTAGATTCAACCACAATCGGCCTAGGATCAATTCCTGTATCAGCTATACGGCCAGCAAATATGGATATGATTACGGACGCTCGCGTATTGTCGATACATTCGGCGATTTTCTTGACTTGGTCAACACCAAAAACCGCAGTTATGTTCAACTTTACACCGTTTTCAGCGATTCTTTTTATTACTCTAGTATTGTCTGTTCCATCCGTTTTAAGAAAAGGTATCTTTACGAAAACATTCTCTCCCCAGCCGGAAATTGTTTTAGCTTCTCTTTCTATGTCTTGCTCGCTATCTGATATTACCTCAAAAGAAACGCATTTGCCATCGGCTGCCCTCAAGGCCTTTATGGCAAAGTTTTTATAATCACTCACGCCGGCTTTCTTTAATAAGCTGGGATTGGTAGTAAACCCTTGTATTTGCGGCCATGTTGCAAAGCGCTCAATCGCTTTTTCGTCAACCACATCTGCGAACAGCGCTATTTTTGAACTATTAACCTCTAACATATCAACCCCTATCCTAATGGACTTTGGAAACAAAACTTTATTTTACGCGCCCGGCCTACAACTGCCAATATCTGACAATTTATTACCTCCAAACTCTTTGGGCCCAACAAAAATTTTTGCCTCTAAGGTCATTTATAGCTAGTGGCTCAGCCGTTGATTCGTATTAAATCTTTCCATATACCATCCAACTGTTTTTTTCAGCCCTTCGTCGAAAAAAATTTTTGGCGCCCAGCCGGTGTGAGCATGCAGCTTGGAAGCATCTGTTGCATAACGCACGTCGTGACCTGGTCTATCTTTAACGTGTTTTATCAAATTTTCATAGGAAAATCCGTCGTCACACATGCAGCTCAGCAAGCAACAAATATGCTTTACAACGTTTAAATTCTCCCTCTCGCAATTTGCGCCAATGCAATAGGACTCGCCTTCTTTACCAGATTTTATTAAAGCAACCAGCGCGTCTACATGATCTTCGACATACAACCAGTCTCTTACCTGCATACCGTCGCCATAAACCGGAATTGGCTGTTTGTTGAGCGCCTTTGATATAGTCAAAGGAATCAACTTTTCCGGAAACTGGCGCGGCCCATAGTTATTTGAAGAGTTAACCGTAACTGTTCTCAGTCCGTATGTATTCTGATAAGCCTTGACAAAAAAATCAGAAGAAGCTTTTGATGCGGCGTAAGGCGAATTTGGTCTGTAGAGGCTGTCTTCGTTAAATCGTCCCGCTTTTGGAATGCTGCCGAATACTTCATCAGTAGATATATGCATAAACAAGGGACTTTTATGTGTTTGTTGATACTCAAGCGTCGAATCGAGTAGAGCCTGCGTTCCAAGGACATTGGTTTGCAAAAATTGATCAATGCAAGCTATAGACCTATCTACATGAGTTTCTGCGGCCATGTGCACAATGACTTCCGGTCGGGTGTTTTCCATAATGCTTAAGATCGCTGAACGGCTGCAAATATCCTCATGAAAGAAGCGGTAGTTAGGAAAACCTGAGCATCCGTTGAGATTATTTAAATCGCCGGCGTAAGTCAGTTTATCGATATTTGCTACATTATGTCCTTCATGTATGGCGCGACGCACAAACGCCGATCCTATAAACCCGGCTCCACCGGTAACAAGGATATTCATGATCTGGCATTTCTAAGAATATTTACAGTTCCCTCTATACCCGCTTTAAGGTTGCCTGTAAACGAGAACCCTACGCCTTGAAATTTTGCTGCCGAGACTTCATAAGATAATTGATTCATGATTTTATGATCCACGTATTCCAACGAAAAATCAGAGACAAACTCGCGTATTGTCTCAACCACCCCTCGAACTGTATGGTTTTCGGTCACTATGTTGTACACGGAACCATAAAATAAGTTAAGCTTAATCGCGTAAGCAATCGCATTGCAAGCATCGTCCAAAGCCAGATATGGGCGCTTTTGATCCATGGCTGTGCGCCAAACCGTAATTGGTTGATGCATAACTGCCTGCCAGCAGAATTTATTCACAGCAGTATGAAAACGCATCCCTATGGACTTACCATATATGGTACCAAAGCGACAAACACAGGCTCTAAGGCCTTTGGCAACCAAATCTTTGATAAAATTTTCTTCCGCGATTTTGCTATTGGCGTAAGGGCTTTGAGGCTGAAGCTCTTCGCAAGTCTCATCGACAACGCTGTTTTGTGAGCCATAAACGCTGGTAGAGGACGGAAATACCAGCGGAACGCCATATTGAAGACACGCCTTTGCTACTGCAGAAGTTCCTCCAAAATTGTTATCGTAAACTAAATCAGGCTTGTCGGCCGTTCCCGCTGCATCAGTCATAGCAGCCAGGTGCACCAAGCAGTTTGCCTCCGGCAAAATATCCTCCCATTTAGCCTTTCTGACGTCCGCCTGTAAAAATCTATACTTTGCATTTGTCGGCAAACCAAAAAGGCTGCAATACCTTTGGGTGGAGAGATTGTCTACTATAATGATTTCTGGGCGATCAAACAGCAGCGGCAATCGCCGCACTAACTCTGATCCTATATGCCCCAAAGCGCCAGTAACGATAAGTTTCATAGTTTAAGTATTATATTACTTTACCCTCTTTGTGTTCCAAAAAGGCGTCGAAAATATATTCCGTACTGTTGGCCCAAAGCATGAATTGGTAGTAGTCTCAAAATTTTCGGTTGATTCTCGTTCATACAAACGGTGTCATAGGTAACAATTAACGATAGGATCAACAACACATTCTTCCAGTCGCCATCCGATTTTTTGCGACAGATTCATAAACTTACTTTTTGAGTCTAAACTTCACAAATTCATCGTAATCTCTTATATAATCTTTTGCATCGTAGAACATATCCGCCAATACCAATAGTATGGTTCTGGGCTGATAATGCTGCTCTGCCCAAATAGTTGGGGGAATCAGCAGTCCTTCAACCCCTTTGTTTAAAGTTGTGTTTTTTTTACATTTGCCGTCATTGCACTCAACAATACAAGTCCCTGAAAGAACTATAAGTAGCTGAGAGCATTCTTTATGCGCATGCCCTCCTCTGTAGACTTCGCTGTCTGCTTTAACAACAAACGCACGCTTTATGTCAAACGGGATATCCTTAAGCTGCTCATAAATATACAATTCACCGGCGCCCTCTTTGAAATGGGGGAAGTTTATTATGCAAACATCAGAAAGATTATACATAAAGTCTTAAGCTGTAGGTACAAATTTGCAAGGCTCGTCGTACAACAAATCGAGGTATTTTCTTCCCCAATTGATCATATCGTCAATTCCTTGCTCCAAAGAGACAGTCTCTTTATAACCCAACCTAGATTTGATCTTACTGCTATCAAGCCAGTATACGGCATCTTCCCCAACTCTTCCCGGAAGGATATTTGCTATGTCTTCAAACTCTAAATTTATACCCCGAGCAACTAATTCAACCAGGTGGCGTATGGTTACCGGATTATCCGGCCCAATATTAAACACTTCTCCAAAATCGGCATTATGCAATATCAAAAATATTGCCTTGGCAAAGTCGTACGCATGCATATAAGATCTTTTAGCCAATCCGCCTTCCAGAGGTACTTTTTTGCCTATCAAGCCACAATAAACCGCTTTTGGTAACAACTGACACAGTTGCTGCCCAGGCCCATAGACATTCGAAGGTCTAAGTATGTTCATCGGAAATTTTTTTGCTAACCACAAGATCTTCAGATGCAGATCAGCGGCGAGCTTTGATATTGCGTAAGGGCTGGTGGGATTTACAGGATATTCCTCACTTGCCGGATGATTTACTGAGCCATATAACGCAGAAGTACTTATATGCAGAAGTTTTTTAAAACAACTGCACTCGGCCAAATGCTCGCACAACCTGGAAAGAGCTACAACATTTGTATTGTAGTGATGGAAAGACCCGACAAATGTCCCCGTATAAGGGAGAGCCGCAAAATTAACGATATATTCCGGATTAAAGCGATCCAACAATTTAAACAGACGTTCCGGCTCAAAGACTATATGTGCTTGCTCATAAGCGTAGCGGCTATCTCCTCTGCCTACGCCTAGTGTAAAAGCTTCAGATCTTTGAGGATTACGGCCAATAGATATGACTTTTTCTGTACTGGTCTGCGCCAGAAGATACTTCGCAAAATGTACTGCAAGAAATGCCCCCCCCCCTATAATTGCATAACTCGGCATAACCCCACCTTTGTTACTGACGATGACATATCAAATTAACGGCCCTGTCAATACGATGCGAAGACGGTAAAGCATGATTAGGAAATATTTGGTCTTGGTTTAAAATAACACGCATAAATTTACTTCGAAACGATACTTGAAATCCAAGACCTTTCAAAAAGCCCGTAAATTCTTCGATGTTGAGAAACTTATTTGGAATCTTTTTCCCAAAATAGATCTGACTGCTAACAAATGACGGGGTATTGCCGGCCAGGAGGTCAGAGAATACGAAGTAACTCGGCTTGTAGATCTTATTTAGCTTTGTAAGCAAATCTTGCCAGTCCTCCACGTATTGGAGCGAGCTGCCCATGTGTACTATATCCGCCTCGCCTTCACTTATATCTGCCAAGAATTTCAAATTCTCGAATTGTCTCATACAGCCACAGGCTGTATCAATAGTTCTCTGATTATCTAGAATAGTATATTCAACCAATTGTTCTGCCAACGGCACTTTTGCAATAAGATCCAAATATTGCAGACCTACCCCTCCTCCAAAATCGAATACTTTGAGCTTTGCCCCCCCCCCTCCATATCTCTTGCCAATCAACATAGCAACAACAATGGGAAGAGGATAATCTTTGCAGTAACTTACTTGTGACTCAAAATCCTTAAGCGCCCGCTGAAGCTTTTCTTTTTGCCTGTTCAGCCAGTGGTCACTCTCAAATACACCTAAGTCGCCCTTGACTTCTTTGAAGCGGCCGTAAACTCCTTCCCACACGCTGAAAATCTCTTTCGTCATTCCAGATCCTCTATCGCTTTTAATACACTAGCAACATCGACTTCAGGATAGATGGGCAACGACAATATTTGCCTTACGACTTTTTCGGTCGCTTCCAGTTTTTTAGGAACCAAGGCCTTTCTCATAATCCCCGAATGCAGGTGAGCTGGATATTGGTAATGGATCCCGGCATCTATATTTGCCATAGATAACTTATACATTATTTTATCTCTGTCATCGAGTTTAACCACGTAAAGGTGATAAACATGATTGCAATCAGACCTGACGACAGGAAGTTCCCATTCTTTACTCACAAGAGCCTTGTTATATAAAGCTGCCGCCTCTATCCTTTTATTGTTATCGACGTCAAGATAATGCAATTTAACTCTAAGGATTGCCGCTTGCACCTCGTCCAGACGAGATACTGCACTCGGCTCTTGGTTTACTCGATTGTCATCCCAGCCGTATTGCCGCAGGCGTGTAATTCGCTCATAAATCTCCTTGTTGTTGGTGATAACCGCACCGCCATCTCCTATAGCGCCCAAGTTCTTTGTCGGATAAAAACTGAAGCAACCAATATCGCCTGTAGAACCGACCTTTCGTCCTTTATAAACGGCCCCGTGAGCCTGCGCGCAGTCTTCTATAACACGCAAACCATGCTTACTTGCTATCCACATTATTGCGTCCATATCGCATGGCTGCCCATAAAGGTGAACTGGAATTATCGCCTTGGTTTTCTTCGTAATAGTAGCTTCTATGAGATTTGGGTCAATTGTGTAGTAGGCGCTTTCTATATCTATGAGAACAGGAGTAGCACCGGTCGCAACTACGGCTGAAACTGTAGCCACAGCTGTATGAGATACAGTTATAACCTCATCTCCAGCGCCTATGTCTATGGCGCGCATAGCAAGAATTAGAGCGTCTGTGCCACTTCCTACACCAACGCAATATCTGGAATGATGATAGTCAGCAAATTCTTGTTCAAACCCCCCAACTTCCGGCCCCAAAACATACGGTCCGAGATCCAAAACTTTCAGAATTGCGTCTAAAATTTCTTGTCTATGGCTTTGAAATTGAGCCGTGGGATTTCCGCAAAGAATCTTTTTTAACTTACTTGAGATTTTAAACCCTTTTTAAAGCGCTGATAAAGTTTATGAGTCATCGCTACAAATTCTACATTTTATGCTGATTCTAACATGCATAGAGTTCTTGTTCCGTTATTAGTATCCTGAATTTTTATTATTTTAAAGTGCTTTGAAACTACTGCTTCAAAATTCTCCCAGGTATAATCGATAAAAACATCATCTCTATTTCTCAACAGCACTTGAACCATCGGATCATCCTTTGAAATCCACTCTAAAACTCCTGAAGAGGCCAAAGATTTCAACTGCTTAATGAAAAATTCTAACGGAACATTATTCACAATGCAGATATGATGTATCAGAGCCAGAGCTAAGAACCCATCTTGATGCCCTAAGCGCTCGTATATCGATTTCCTTTCCGTTAAGCCCCAACCGCATGAAGGCGATGGATTCATAAGATCCAAAACTACCGGAACAACGTTGCTCGCGGACTTCTTGTAAACTACGTCTATGCAATCGCCATCAAAATCGCAAGCAATCACTTTGCAATCTCTGGAAGCAAGAAAGGAATAATGACCAGTATTGCACCCCAAGTCGATCAAGGTCTTGAGGGTTCTGTCAAAATATTCGGATATAAAAGCTTCTTTCGCTTTTACATCTCGGTCTCTGTAAGAATTGTCCTCATCGTAGCCCAGCCACACTGAATATTTCGATTTGGGCTTAAGTTTTAATACGAAGCTTTTCATAGATCTAATTAGCTTTATCAGGCCTGCTTTAGGCAAACTAAATCGTCCTTTGACAGAGGTGCCTTGCGCGGTTCTCTCCAAGAAATTTCTCAGGAAAACATGCTTTAAAGCCCCCCCCCCATTCGTTTTCAAAAGCCGTAACGGGCTTATCATGTTTGCAATTATTTTGATATCAACACCTTTTAGCGAGCTTTTGAGGAACGGCTGAAAATCTATACCCAATTGCGATTTTAGCAATAACGGATAAAGAAACTCCTGGCAGAATTGCCCGTAGCCATTCCACACCTGCCCTTCTTGATAAGAATCTATAGACAATATATCGAAAAAACACATCTTGCCCTTATATACTGTAACATTCCAAGCAGAACCGTCTTTAAGTATAAGCTCATGCTCCAGGCATTTAAGCATTATATCCAGAGTCAAAAGCGCCGCATCCTTAAGCATTTCGAACGAGAACTCGCACGGGCAAACTATCGGCTTCATTCTTTCATGTTGAAGGAGGTATTTTGACTCGATGCAATTGAACCTATTTTTTTCAATTGAAGTCGGACAGATACGACCATCCCCCACAAATCCTTCAAACCAATTGGAAGAAAGCAGACGTTGCATCCGCTGTACGGACGAATCGCTTAACGTCCTATAAACGCGCTCGTTTTCCGCTCGAAATACGCGCCCCTCCGGGTCGCGGAATGAGCCCTCATCAAAGATGGTATTCTTACCGTCGTTAATCTGTTCTTGCAAAATATATTACTTCCTATAATCTAGCATCATTTGTATCGCTCGGGTATTTACCGAGGTTATATTTCATCATAACGCGCATTCAAATAAAGAACAAGCAAACCGGCTAATTTTCCGCCCTGCGCCTTTCAATATCGGAGCGCTAATCATACGGACAGGATAACCAATACCTTCTTGAATCAGCCCCGATGTGAATTTTTAAACGTTTAAAAGTTCATTAATTCTATCGACTCTTGACTCCATATTGCTCAGCCGTTTTTTGTGATCAAAAATCACAGTTTCTGCCGCTTTGGCAAGGAAGTCGGGATTACTTAGTCTGGTCTTGATACTAAGGCTATCGATCTTAAGTTTTTCCATCTCTGCTTGTAAACGAGCTTTCTCTTTGTTTATATCGATTGACTTGTCCATAATAACCCTAATGACGCAACCTTCGACTATTATCGGTACGGAGGCTATATCATCTTCAGGCGACTCATATAAAATGGACGCTTTAGCCAATCTGTAAATGAACGTAGCATATTCATCCAATGAGTGTTTCTTACAATCGTTCTCGCTGATTATAATTTTCAACTCGGCGCTTGGCTGTACGTTAAAATCAGAACGCAATGATCTGACAGCGGTTATTGCTTGGCATATCCAATCTACTTCTCCTTGCAACCTGTCAAAGTCTTTTGGAAGTTTGTAGCAAGGCCAACTGCTGGTGCTGAGGGACGAATTGTTGCCGGTTAATCCTAAAGCCTCAGCCAATTCTTCAGTTATAAATGGCGAAATTGGATGCAGAACTTTAATAAACTGAGCAATTGCCCATCCGGCAGTTGATTTAGTTTCGGAAATATTTTCTTGACATTTTCCGCTGAGAATTGGTTTAATAAACTCGAGGTACCAGTCGCAAAATGTTCCCCACAGCGACTGATATATCGATTTAGCAGCCTCATCGAATCGATAATTCTCTATAGCTGATTCTACATTAGAAATCAAATTGATCACATTAGCGATAATCCACTTATTTGCTGAAAGCTTGACAGCAGAGATATCGAAGTGATTGTCGTATCGGCAGCCGTTCATCAAAATAAACCTTGTTGCGTTCCAAAGTTTGGTAATAAAATTGCGGTATCCGGCCATGCGTTCTTTCCCCATATTTATGTTCCTTGATGGAGCGCATAAAGCGGCAATCGAGAAACGTAGGGAATCCACCCCAAATTCGTCAATTAAATCCAACGGGTCAAGTACGTTACCTTTGGATTTAGACATTTTTTGTCCTTTTTCGTCGCGCACAATCGCATGGATATAGACGTCTTTAAAGGGGATCCGCTTACATATGTGGGTTGTAAGCATAATCATACGAGCAACCCAAAAAAAGATAATATCGAAACCGGTTACTAATGCGTCAGTCGGGTGATGTTTTTTAAATTCCGTTGTTTCGTTTGGCCAGCCGAGAGTTGTAAAAGTCCAAAGCCCAGAGGAAAACCAGGTGTCCAAAACATCTTCGTCTCGCTTTAACTCAACGTTATGCCCATAATGCTTTTTTGCAAGAGTTTGAGCTTCTTCATCACAATCGGCAACAAATATCTCGCCATCGGGACCGTACCGTGCAGGAATCTGATGTCCCCACCAAATCTGGCGCGATATGCACCACGGCTTAATGTTACGCATCCAATCAAAATAGGTGTTTTCCCAATTTTTTGGGACAAAACGAATCTCACCGTCTTCAACTGCGCGCAAAGCCTCAGTTGCCAGCTTAGGAGCGTCCAGGAACCATTGATCGGTGAGGTACGGCTCTACCCTTGCGCCGGATCTGTCTGCGTATGGAACGAAATGTTTTATCTTTTCTTCTTTTTCAACAAGCCCCATATTGGTCAGTCGTTCGATAATAAGAACGCGCGCCTGCTCCTGTGTCAAACCGCGGTATTCTGCTGCCACATTGTCACTCATCCTGCCATCTGGAGCCAAGATATTTATAGCTTCGAGGTCATGACGTCGGCCGATTTCAAAGTCATTGAAATCATGAGCTGGCGTTACTTTAAGCGCCCCCGAACCTTTCTCTTGGTCTATATAATTGTCTGCAATAATGGGAATAATCTTGTCAGTAAGCGGTAAACGCAACAATTTGCCGACCAACCCCTTATAGCGAGCGTCGCTTGGATGCACGGCCACTGCAACGTCTGCCAGCATGGTCTCAGGTCTAGTTGTAGCAATTGTGATACTGTTTTCTCCACCAGGATCATCATCGACTAATGGATACTTTATATACCACATAGATCCGTTAACCTCTTTGTTAACAATCTCAAGGTCGGATATTGCCGATTTAAGTTTAGAATCCCAGTTCACGAGTCGCTTGGCCCGATAAATCAGGCCGTCGTTGTAGAGTTTTACAAATGCTTTACGCACAGCAACTTGCCTTTGCTCGTCCATCGTAAAACATACGCGTGAGAAATCACCCGATACCCCTAAGCGTTGCATCTGATTAAGAATTGTACCGCCAGAGCGCTCTTTCCAATTCCAGACAGCCTCGATAAACTTCTCACGCCCGATATCATGGCGGTCGACGCCTCTGCCGGCAAGCTCCTTTTCAACCAACAGTTGCGTCACTATACCTGCATGGTCAAGCCCAAGTTGCCACAGCACATTAAACCCTTTCATCCTTTTATATCTGATGAGGATGTCTTGTATCGTGTAGCAGAGCGAATGCCCCAAATGCAGTGAACCCGTAATATTGGGAGGCGGGAGGATGATTGTGTATGGCGGGTTATTACTTTTCGGATTAAACTTAAAGGCCTCCAGTTTGTTCCATCTGTCAGCAATCTTTTTTTCTATCGATTTATGGTCAAATGTTTTGTCCATCCTATTTTCTCTCGTTTCCGTCAATTTCCAGCAAGCCTTCGATGTATTCTTTTACCGAAAAATCCTGGATATCTGAAGGCTGTTCTCCGATACCGACTGCCAGTATGGGAAACTTAAATGTACGCGCAACAGATATAACCGCTCCGGCTTTGGCTGTACCGTCCAGTTTGGTGATTATAATCCCGGTAACGCCAATTCTCGCAGAAAACTCTCTCGCCTGAGCTATCGCGGCTTGACCGGTTGTTGCATCAAGCATCAGCAATACTTCATGCGGGGCGTTTTTATCCTGCTTTCCAAGAACTCGCTTAATTTTCTCAAGCTCGGACATCAGGTCATCCCTATTATGTAAGCGGCCTGCAGTGTCAATAATCAAAATATCCTCCCCCGCCTTTTTTGCTGCCGTGAAAGCATCATACGCCAATGCTGCCGGATCCGACGAGTTCACAGCAAAACTGACCGGCATGCCAAGTCGCTCGCCCCAGATTTTGAGTTGATCAACTGCTGCCGCCCTAAAAGTATCACACGCAACCAAGCGGACCTTCTTTCCATATTGCTTAAAAAACGCTCCCAACTTAGCTGCGGTCGTTGTTTTGCCATTACCATTCACGCCGCAAAGCAAGATGACATAAGGGCTTAACGGTTGATTAAGGTTTGATAACGCCCCTTCATACGGGGACATTATTTCAGCAATCTTTTCAGCAAAAATCGTCTTTACCTCGAATGGCGAGGTTTCTTTGTTAATTTTCCGCTCAGCAAAATCTTTAACAATCTCGGCGGCTGTGGTTGGATCAACGTCGGACGACACCAAAAGATCTTCAAGCTCGTTTAAAACCTGGCGATCGATTTTTCTTTTAAGAACTATATTGCTGATTCCCGAAGAAATTTTCTTGGATGACTGAGAAACAACCTGTTTTAAACGTGCGAAAATGCTAGTCACTGCTATGCCTAAATTATATTTGCAAATAACTTCCCGTTATCCGATTTCCAGACCTTGGCTTGCGCCAAGCTAGCCTCCGGCAAAGATTTGTCGGCAATTACTACCATAAAATGGTCGCTTTTGGCTAGGTTTTTACCTTCAATCAAAATATTAATCTGATTTCCTATAAAACCGCTCATATGTTTTTGTAATTGTTGGCCGCCTAACCTCCTCAGTACTTTTGCTCTAGCCTTGGCAAGTTGCCTGGCGCCGGGAAGCTGAACCATTTTGGCCGCTTTAGTGCCCGGACGAGAGGAATAAGGGAAAACATGAAGAAAAGTAAAATCGGCTTCTTTTATGAGACTATACGAATCTTGAAACATGTCGTCATTTTCACCGGGAAAGCCGGTTATGAAATCTGCGCCTATTGACATATCGCCCCTTAACGACCTTAGAGTTCTGCATATGTTCAGCACGTCCGCCCTTTTATGTCGCCTTCGCATATGCTCCAATATCAAATCGCTTCCGGATTGTACGCTTAAGTGAATATGCGGAAGAATCCTTGGCTCGCAGGCGATTAATTGCAATAACCTGTTATTGCAAGCAGCCGGATCAATTGAGGATATCCTCAATCGCATCAACTTTGGACAGTCGTTTAGGATCAGCTCGACGAGGTCAGGCAAGCGTATTTTATCGTTCAAATCAAAGCCATAAGATGCTATGTCAACTCCTGTCAAGACTATTTCCGGATATCCGGCGTCAAGGAGAGTCTGTATTTGTTTTACAATATCTTCCGGCGCGAAGCTGTGACTTTTACCTCTAGCGTATGGAATTATGCAATAACTGCAAAAATGATTACATCCCCCTTGAATTTGAACGAAAGCGCGCGATTTTCCCTCGAAGCTGCAGACGACGGGAAGTTTTCCGTCTGAAGCATGTCGCCGCTTTGGAATTTTAACATGCTTACAAAGCGTTACGTCATTTTTTATTTCGCGGTAAGCCGCTATATCCAATTTATCTTTGTTGTTTATTATCCTATTAACCTCCGGCATGCCTGCAAATTGCTCAAAAGCAACTTCGACGGCGCATCCGGTTACTATAATTTTTGCGTTGGGGTGTCCTCGGCGGTATTTTCTTATCGTTTGCCTTACCTGACGTTGAGCTTCGGCAGTAACTGCGCAGCTATTAATTATAAAAACAGAAACCTCAGTCCCGTGACAGTCGTCTAAACGAACATCATTTGCGCATTTACGGATAATTTCTGATTCATAGATGTTTAACCGACAACCAAAGGTGATAATTTCTATCATATTTTTCGGATTGCCACCCTGGCTGTTAAGATTATTTAAATCATTATGTCACAACATATCATCATTGCGTGAGTTGTTGTTAGTAGATAGCCGACATGTCAGATTACTCAAGCGCCGATATTTCCAAAAAGGTTTCTAAACTAGAGAACGAAGAGGCGATTCTGAAATGGTTCAGCCCATATCGCGGATATGGCTTTGTTGAGCATCCCAAAATACCGGAAGATATATTTGTCCACTTCTCTGTAATCAATAAATCCGGCTGCAGATGCCTGGAGCCGGGAGACAAACTGTTGTGCGATATTGTTCAAAAAAGCAACGGATATCAAGTAACAGAAATATATAAAATAGATCATGTTTCCTCAGATAATGCAAAAACTCCAACGGAGGTATTGGAAGGCGTTGTAAAATGGTATAATCCTGCGAAAGGATTTGGTTTTGCTTGGTCGGAAGACAAAAAAGAGGATGTGTTTATACATTCATCAATTATAAAACGGCTTGGTATTTATAATCTGGCTCCGGATTGTAAAATTATAATGAATGTACAGAGGTCTCATAATGGCTTCGAGGCTTTGGATATAACGCTGACCGGATAAACTCGATCGAGTTTAGACATAATATAAATAATTCCGCCCAGCACAGAAAAACTGTAAACCCACCAACTGTTGACCAAGCTGTAATTAACAAGCGAAATAGATGTTGCCGCCATTAGAGAGCTAAGACAGCAGGCCCTAAACGCTCTATGCCGAATGTTGCCAATCCAATTAATTGCCCAAAAATATAAAACCAAATAAAACGCTATGCCAACCACCCCCAATGAGGTCCATAACTCAAAGATAATATTATGCGGTTGAACCGGTACGCGAAAAAGTGTTTCTATTTCCATGCCTAATCTATTGTAAGTAAAAACAGTTCTATCGCCATTTTTTTCAACAAACATTGGTCTTCTCGAAATGATGAGATAGCACGCGTTTTTTCCTTTGGCATAGGCTCTTCCGTAAAACAAGTGAGATGATATGTTTTTTCCGTTAACATTCCATATGCTGGCTGAGTACATTTTCAACCAATCTCTACAGAATTTTTCCGCTGGTTGAGGTCTTTCTTTCATTATGGCGCCAACGCCATTACCAAATGGAAAACAGCTTTTTACCGTATCTGAGCATGAGTACATGATTATAATTCTGTGTAAATAGCTTGTATTGCGAAATAATGGCACATTTTCGTGTAGCCATTTAGGGCTGACGAGATTATTGTAAAATAAGGGTATTATCGCCAGAATTAAAAGTCCCATTTTCATGAATTTGGATACAAAACCGAAATGTAGGTACCCAAATAAGAAAACAAAAGTGGATACGATACACCCAAGAACAGCGCTGTCGTTATCCACGTGCAATAAGGCCCAACATGCTGTAAGAAGCATAAAACCTGCCAGCAAGCGTTTGCCGCGAATATAAGTAAGAACGACAACCGGGCAGATAAGCACCGCTGCGGCAAAAGACCATCTGTAGTATGTTATGTAAAGCGTGCGAGGTATTCTTTTGGCGTCAAAGAATTGGTATATGCCTTTTATTAAACGAAAGCCTAATAAAGTGTCTACAGCGACAAAAACTAGGATACCTGTAAACAAGTAAACAAACGCAGTTGTATCTTTTCCCAAACGGTTGCAGAAAGAAGGTCGCGCGAAGTCTAGCCAAAGGAAAAACATCGTCGCGGCCATAACATATGCTGCCAACTTTACCGTTGGCCGCAGGCAAGTAAAAAAATCTTCACACCAGATCAAACTTGCAATAACAAAGACAGAAAAAGCTCCCGCGCATATAAGTATTGATTTTTGTTTTTTAAACCATTCCAGTTTGTTATCGCAATTACGGAAAAAATGAACGGCCAGTACTACTGTCGCAAAATAGAATACGGAAACCGGAAGATTTATGTAAAATGCAGAAAAACAAATGCATCCAACAAGCAATAATTGCAAATGGTCAACGGCAAGTTTTACAATAAAAGGCATTCGAGATGTGTTTACTGTTTATTAAGCATTTTTAATATCAACTATAGTAGTAAAAAGCAACCAAGCGGAGGCTTCATGGAATGAATATTGCAATAATCGGTGCCGGATCTTATGGAACCGCTCTCGCCCAGGTTCTAAGCCGGAAACACTGCGTCAGGTTATACAACGACATGGAGGGTGTAGTCGACGAAATAAACAAAAAGCATACCAATCGTGGGTTTTTGGGCGACATTCATCTTAATCCGGACATAACAGCGTCAACTGACATTTCAACCGTAGGGAGCAATCATGTTTTGATTATAGCCGTTCCCGCTCAGGCCGTGAGAGACCTTTGCTCACAAATCCGCGAATTAGTGCCCGGCAGCCTGCCGATAGTGTCCTGCTCAAAAGGTATTGAACGGACAACCGGTATGTTTATGAGCGAAATAATATGTCAACAAATTAAAAGTCCTGTTTTTGTTCTTTCTGGCCCGTCATTTGCAGCCGAAATATCACGAAATATGCCAACATCCGTCAATTTGGCCGGAGAAGATCGATATGCCACTGAGGATTTGGCGGAAAAGCTGTCAACTGAAACGTTTTCCCTTGCGCCAACAGAAAACTTAATCGGTATTCAGGCTTGCGGCGCTTTTAAGAATGTTCTGGCAATCATTATAGGTATAATTCGCGGGCTTGGCCTTGGAAATGGAGCTGAATCCGTTGCTTTGACCAAGGGGATTCAGGAAATATCAAATTTCATAAGAAAAGTGACCGGCAACAGCAACATAGTCCAGAGCCTAAGCGGTATAGGAGATATCGTTATGACTTGTTTCAGTCCGACTTCAAGAAACTATACTTTGGGGGTAAAAATTGCAAAAAAAGAAATTAGCTTACCTTTAGAAAACTCCGATTTAAGCGGAATTCCTTTGTCTGAAGGAGCGTTGACCATAAAGTCCTGGCCGCAAGTAATTAATAGATTCGAAAAAGATTGTCAAATCTGCGCGGATATGCCACTATTCGGCGCAGTTTATTCTTTATTGTATGAAACTCTGAGTCTTTCGGGATTTGTTAGTCAAGCAATTTAATGGGTGACAGAGCTTCGGTTTTTATATAAGTTGTTTTGTTATAGCGTTTTATTCTTTTTGGAATAGAGGAAGAGAAAATGGATCAGGATATTTCGGCGCGCGTAAAGCAGATCATTACAGAGAAGTTAGGTGTTGATGCGGACAAAGTAACAGAGACCGCAAAGTTCGAGGATGACCTCGGAGCAGATAGTTTAGATACGGCTGATATAGCAATGAAATTCGAAGAAGAGTTTTCTTTAGAGATTCCTGATGATGCCTTAGTTAAAATCAGGACAGTTGGCGATGCAATTAAATTCATAAAAGAAAACAGCAAAGGTTGATCTTTAAGCGCATATGCGTCGAGTAGTCGTAACAGGATTAGGCGCAGTTACGCCTCTTGCGTGCGGGGTTGCTCCGAGCTGGATTAAACTTAAGTCGGGCACGTCTGGCGTCAAAAAAATAAAACATTTCAATACTGAAGATTTATCGTCGAAAATCGCCGGCCTTGCGCCTTCGGAGGATAATTTATATTCCGACGGATACGACAATATTTTCAAAGCAACGGATTGGGTTAAACCAAAAGATATCAAGAAAATGGATCGTTTCGTGGTATACGCTGTAGCCGCAGCAACCCAAGCTGTAGATGATGCGGAGCTCGCATGTATTAAAGATGAAAATGAAAAAGAACGCACGGGCGTACTTATTGCCGCGGGGATAGGCGGTCTTTCAAATATTTATGAAACAGCGATTACTATTTACGAAAAAGACGCGCGCAGAGTTAGCCCATTTTTTATTCCTGCGTGTTTAATCAATATGCCGTCGGGTCATGTTTCAATTAAATATGGGTTCAAAGGCCCCAATTTATCCATAGTAACAGCCTGCACGTCCGGTTCTCACGCTATTGGCGAAGGCACAAAAATTATTCAACGGAATGCCGCTGATATCATGGTGGTTGGGGGAACAGAAGCCGCGGTGTGCAGGCTTGGAGTAGCTGGATTCTGCGCATTAAAAGCGCTTTCAACTAGGTTTAATGAAATGCCTTCGCAGGCTTCACGCCCTTGGGACGAAGACCGGGATGGGTTTGTAATGGGTGAAGGGGCTGGAGTATTGGTGCTTGAAGAGCTTGAACATGCAAAAAAGCGCGGCGCAAAAATCTACGCAGAAGTCATAGGATACGGAGCATCAAGTGACGCCTATCATATAACGGCGCCCGAAGAAAACGGAGATGGAGCGTATAGATCTATGCTGTTAGCTATCAAGGATGCCGAGATCAACATCGACGACTTAGACTATATAAACGCGCACGGAACTTCCACTCCAGCTGGCGACATAGCAGAATTAAAGGCGGTTTCAAGAATATTAGAATGTTCATTGAAGCCGGCTTGTATGTCTTCCACAAAATCTTCTGTAGGACATTTGTTGGGCGCTGCAGGCGCAGTCGAAGCGATATTTTCAATAATGGCCATTCGCGAGGGGATCGCTCCGCCAACGCTCAATCTTCATCGCGAACCGGATGGTTTTAAAATTGATTTAGTTCCGCTTGTTGCTAAAGAAGTTAATATTGACATAGCTCTCTCTAACTCGTTTGGGTTCGGAGGAACAAATTCAAGCCTTGTTTTTAAGAAATTTTCATAGACATTTTTCAGTTTTTCTTTTTTTTCTGCTTACGTTATATACAACCAGAGCGCTATTTCCACTGTCGAATTTCAACGAGGCCGGTTTGTTGGTATATAGGCCTGTTAGACTTTCAGCCGTTGCAAAAACCTTATATGAGACGCGTATCGCTCCGGATCCTTTGTTTGCCAGAATTGCTGTTGTCGCTATTAGATGGCTCAGGGCTGAGGATATTGAGCCGGGTGAATATAAAATAGCAAGCAGCGGCAGTTTGCTCAGCCGCATATCCTCTTTGTCAAAACAGAAGCCCAAAAAACTGCATGTTATGTTCCCTACAGGTTTTACAAACTCTCAGATAGTAAGCAGGCTTACCAACGCGCTCGCCCTAACCGGTCACATCACACGTATCCCGATGGAAGGCATGTTGTTCCCTTATACGTATTTCTATGTGCCCGGTGATAGCAGACAATCAGTCATTGACGAGATGCAGCGCCGTAGAGAAAAAGAATTAAAGAAATTGTCTAAATATAAAAAATTTGATGTAAAACAGATTCTTACGCTTGCCTCTATGATAGAAAAAGAGACAGGTCGTAAAGAAGAGCGTCATATTGTGGCAAGCGTCTACTTTAATCGTTTAAAAAAAAATATCAGACTGCAATCGTGCCCAACCGTTATTTATTCGGTAGTTTATGGCCAAAAAAGGACTTTTTCCGAAATAAGCAAAGTGCGTCTATTCAATATCAGCGCATATAACACTTACCGTCTTAAAGGGCTTCCCCCAACCCCCATATGCAATCCATCGATTGAAAGCATAAAAGCTGCTCTGTATCCGGCGGAGACTGATTTTTTGTTTTTTGTAGCAGATAAACCGGATTCATCGAGCAAGCATAATTTTTCAAAAGACTTTTGCAGCCATGTGCGGAACAAAAAACAGTTAAATAAATAGAAATAATTCCGCTGTATCGTTAGCAACGATCACGTTTTTTCCGTAGCAAAAAACAAAATGAAAACATTGAAAGAAGCAGATGAATTAGGCTTAAAAAACAAAAAGGCGCTGCTTCGAGTCGATTTTAACGTACCCATAAAAAATGGAGAAATTCTTGACGACACAAAGATAAAAGATTCGATTCCAACAATATCTTGGCTAAGAGATAAAAACGCCAAAGTTATATTGTGTTCGCATATAGCTTCATCAGATAAATCAAAGATTTTGTCTCTCAATCCGGTTGTCGACCGTCTTTCGCAGTTAATCGGAACGCAAGTAAAGTTCTCTTCGGCTTGCATAGGCAAAGAAGCTGAAAAAAATATCTTGTCCATGCAGTCCAGAGATATCTTGTTGTTGGAAAATCTAAGGAGCGATCCATATGAAGAGAAAAACTCAGATTTTTTTGCAAAAAAAATGGCCTCTATGGCGGATATATATATAAATGATGCATTTTCTGTTTCGCACCGTAAGCACGCGTCGGTTGTGGGAATCCCAAAATATCTTCCTTCTTATGCAGGACTGTCTTTACAAGAAACCTTGCAAGAATTTAATCGGAATATTAAAAATCCTGCCAGACCAGTAATGGCCATAGTTGGCGGCAAAAAAGTATCTACAAAACTCGGGCTTCTGCAAAGTTTGGTAAAAAAAGTTAACACACTCTACGTTGGCGGAGCGATGGCGAATACGTTTTTATTATCCAATGGAATTTCTATAGGTCTTTCTGTGTACGAGCCTAATCTGCTGGATGCTGCCAGGAAAATAACAAAAACTGCGCATCAAAATAATTGTAAACTTGTATTTCCGCATGATGTAGTACTTGATAACGGTCAACAAGTCTCGGTTTTCAATATAGAGGCAAACAATACGATAATGGACGTTGGTAAGGGGTCGGTTGAGGAAATTCTGAATCACGCGAGACAGTCAAAAACTGTCTGGTGGAATGGCCCTTTGGGGAAATTTGAGGTTCTGCCGTTCGATGTTGGCACAAAAAGTCTGGCAAAAGGCCTCGCCGACATTGGAAAAAGTTCAAGTATAACAACGATTATAGGCGGAGGAGACACCGTCTATGCCCTAAAAAAATCTGACGCCGATTTTAAAGACTATACCTACATTTCAACTGCAGGCGGGGCTTTTCTTGAGTTTATAGAAAACTTAACTCTCCCCGGTATAGAAGCGCTAGAATCAGATCTTCAATTCGCCTCAACTGTGCCCGCTTGGATATAGAACTCCTCCACTCTCTCGCATAATCCATTAAAGCGCTCAGGAGTCCAAAAAACTCCGCAGTTTACGAGAGCGACTTGGATGCTTAAGTTTTCTTAAAGCTTTAGCTTCGATTTGCCTTATCCTTTCGCGCGTCACAGAGAATTGTTGACCAACCTCTTCAAGAGTATGGTCTGTATTCATGCCTATACCAAAACGCATACGCAACACTCTTTCTTCTCGCGGAGTAAGGGTTGTCAGCGCCATATTAGCCGTTTCCCGCAACTTTGTGTTAACTGCTGCATCAGCCGGTATCAAAGCGTTTTTGTCTTCTATAAAATCATATAAATGAGAGTCTTCCTCGTCTCCTACAGGCGTTTCAAGACTTATCGGCTCTTTCGCAATCTTCAGCACCTTGCGTACCTTATCAATCGGCATATGAAGTTTTGAAGCGAGCTCCTCGGGAGTTGCTTCAATTCCGGTATCGCTTAAGATCTGCCTGGAGGTGCGAACTATTTTATTTATCGTTTCAATCATATGCACGGGGATACGAATGATACGCGCCTGGTCTGCAATCGCCCTTGTAACCCCTTGTCTTATCCACCAAGTCGCATACGTTGAAAACTTATAGCCTCGCTTGTAATCGAATTTATCTACAGCTTTCATAAGACCAATATTGCCTTCCTGAACCAAATCCAAAAACTGAAGCCCTCTGTTAGTATATTTTTTCGCAATCGAGATAACCAAACGAAGGTTTGCTTCAATCATTGCTTTTTTGGCCTGGCTAGCGTCAAAGTCGCCTTTTTGAATCCTTTTTATAGTTTCACGAAAGTCAGCTATTGCAAGTCCGCTTATTTTTTCGATGTTTTCGATTTCTTTTTGATTGTTTATTAGGTCTGCGACATGCTTCTCAGTAAAGCTAATCCAGGTTTTCTTTTTTATAGATTTTAGGGTTGGAATCCAGTCAGGATTAGACTCATTGCCATAGTAATACTTAAGGAATTCATCGCGATTTATCCTATATTCGCTTGCAAAACGAAGTAAAGCTCCTTCACTACGCATTAGACGCTTGTTCAAGTTGAGCAAAACTGTCATAAGCTCGGAAATTTTGTTCTGATTTAATTTAAGGTTATCTGTACTGTTGATAATGCCGGACACTAACTGATCATATTTTTTTTGTTGAGCTTTTGAAAGCACCACCTTATAGTATTTCTTCAAAAAGTCCAATTGATTTTTACGTAAGCGCGCTATCCCTTTAAGAGATTCTATAAACTGCGGCATCATCTGATTTTCAGCAATGTCAATCACGCTTTTCGGAGCGTCGTCCGATTCGTCGACAGAGTCATTGGAATCAGAAACGTCATCATCAGCGGCTTCGTCTTCTTCGGCGCCGGTATCTATTTGAAAGATTTCCCTTGGAAGAATGGTCTTTTTCTCAATTCCCTCAAGCCATTCATTTAGTTTGTCAAACGTTGTTGTAGCGCGACAAAGGCCTTCAATAACAATGAGTCTTCCCGTCTCAATCTGTTTTGCAAGGACAACCTCGCCTTCTCGAGATAGCAGCTCCACATTTCCCATTTCACGCAGATAAATGCGCACAGGATCTTCTGTAACGGGAGCCCCTTCTTCTTCCTCTAGCAACTCATCGTCAGCGCCTTCCGTATCGTCAGTGGCGACTTCTGAAGATATATTGGCGGCTTCTTCGACCTCCATAACAGACACGCTTAGCGCTGTAATTTGAGCAATGGCCTCTTCGATTTCTTCAGCAGGAACTTGATTCTTTGGCAGAACTTGTTCCAACTCGTCATAGGTGACAAAACCTCTGCTTTTTCCCTTGACAAGCAGACGCTTAAAGGCCTCAGAATCCACTGACGGCGCTTTATTGTTTTCTTCTTTATCTTCGACTTTATCAGAAATGTTTTTTTGAGAAGCACTGCCGGCCATATTTAGTCCTCTTTTATGTTTTCAAACGAACTGCTTTTCAGCGCTTTTAATCTTGTCCAATCAAACTCGCAAAAACTGACTTTCAATTTGTTCGCTAAATGCTTAGCCTCATCATTTATACTCTTTTTAACGAAGGAAGTCTCCCAAACATTTATCCAACCTTCATAGGCCTCGTCAACCTTCGAAGATTCTCTGGCAAACCCCGCGTGTCTATACAACCGCTCACCAATCCAATCCAGATTATGACCACGACTGACTAAGCCCTCGTACATTTGCTCGCTTGAACAAGCGCCAGATTGGCACAAACACAAAATGCTATCCCCAAGGCTGTGCAAATCTGGATTTTTACTTATAAGCTCCAAAAACTGTTTTTCCACTCTACTTAGCATATGAGGATGATTCAGGATTGTTGCAACAAGTATTTTTGCTGCCAGTTTTATGCTATCTTGTTGTTTCAGTTTTTTCCCAACATTTAAATAGGAATTTTTAAAAGGTCTGAAGGCGTTTCGCGCTACATTGTTTGTATAATCTTTAAATAACGTCGCCAAGACCCCGCCATATGTCTGCCGCAAGTCGACGTCGACGATTTTATTGACTACATCGCGCAGGTTATGCCTTAAATCAGCCGCGCTTTCAGGAGTATGCTTCTTAATCCTCGATATGTATGTCAACCAAATCATTTCGAGGATATTTTTTGGTTCTTTAACAAGTTTTGTTATTACGTTCGACTTTCCCGATGATACCAATGAATCAGGGTCTTCATTTTTTGGCAAAACGCAAAACCCTAGGGAATATTCGGAACGCAGATAAGGGATGATTCTTTCTATTAAACGTTCCATTGCCTTTATGCCTGCATTATCACCGTCCAGCATAACGATCGGCTTCCTACAGACCTTCCAACAGCTTATGATTTGCTCTTCGCTTATTGCGGTACCAAGTGGAGCAACTACTCGCCCTATATTAATTTTTGAAAGCGCCAGAACGTCCATATAGCCTTCGCAAATGATGAGAGGAAGGTCTTGCTGCATCTGCCTGACATTATAGAAGTTGTACAGCAGTTTTTTCTTATGAAAGATTATCGATTCTTGCGAGTTTATATATTTCGCGCTTGATTGCTCCTCATTTTCGAATACGCGACCGCCAAATCCTACAACCCTGCCTTTTCCATCTTCTATGGGAAAAATTATACGTCCGCTAAAGCGGTCTTTAAGGCCTTGGTTAATCGGACCGAAGTCTTGCTGCGTTTTTGTGTCAAATCCAAGAAGTTTCAGATGCGCATACGTCGCCTCACGCGGCATTGGTGCATAGCCGAGCCGAAACTTGTCCATAAGCGCATCTGATACCCCCCTGTAAAGTAAATACTCAACGGCACGTTTGCCCGCTTCTGACCGCAAATTACTTCGATACCACTCAGCGGCATGTTCATTTAAAGCATATGCTGACTTCAAGTGCAGATCGTCTTTGCTTTTCTGTGCCGCCGGAAGGTCCAAACCAAACTGTAATGCAAGTTTTTCTACGGCTTCCTGGAATGAAAGGTTTTCTGTTTTGCGGACAAAGTCTATGGCGTCGCCGGATGCTCCGCATCCAAAACAATAAAAAAATCCCTTACCATCATCAACCTTGCAAGACGGCGTTTTTTCCTGATGAAAAGGACATATGGCAAACACATCCCGGCTATGCCTTTTAATGGTTGTTTTTTGGGAAAAAAGCTGCGAAAGAACCGCTCGATTACGGAGATTGTCCAAAAAATCTGAGGAATACAGTCCAGCCATATGATGTCTTCACTATCCTTGGAGCGGGCGATGGGAATCGAACCCACGTCATCGGCTTGGAAGGCCGAAGCTTTGCCATTAAGCTACGCCCGCAAAAATCGCTGTAACCAAGGCGCTCTTGTCTGAATTGATTAAAGGAGGAGTAAATCTTTCAGACGCTGAGGCGTCTTTATTCAAGACTTCTTGTTGTCACAGCGACTGTTCATTCTACATTCTATGCTGCGACAATCAAGATTATTCTGTCTTCAGTTGCGCGCCTGGGCTTGCGTCTTTTTTTGATTATTAAATTTTGCGCTTACAATATGTTGAGCGCCTTTGTCATTAGGGCTTTACAAGCACGTGAACGAACCCCTGGTCTACACGCCTAAGGCGCTTATTGTCTGAGTTGGCGCTTCAAATAACTTGATTTGTGGGCATTATTTAGTTATGTTTCAGGGGATATTTTTAAGTCCTGTGAAGATGAATGGGGTTATTGATAATCAGAGCGGGGGGGGGGGGGGTAGCCATTACCGCCGCTCTCTAGCATGTTTTGCCCTAGTTTTTGGAACGCTTGCTTCGTCTTGCTGCAAGGCGGAAAGGTCAGGGCGTCTTCTGCAGCTTTATTTAGGCTATATGGGCAGCTATTCAAACTCGAATCTAAGTATTGGATACCTGACTTTACTGCTGGTGCTACTAACGGTGTTGAGGTTGGTCGTGGCGGCACAATCGCTGTAACAGGCAATCCAGCAATTGCTTTTAACGCCAACCCATATGCTGTTCTGAGATTGAAGTCCATGATCAATCTGGAAGCAAACACGCGCGCAGTTTCAGATTTGAAAAATAATCTCGGAAAAGCCGGAATGAGCATCGTTTTTAACTCGAGCGGTCAATACGAAGCGCCGATATCGCAAAGGAATTTCTTTTGCGAGAAGATCTGTTCATGGATGTATCGGCATTGTAGCTCGCCTAAGACAAAAACTATTTGTTTTATAATTCTCAGGACAATAAGAGCGCGATTTCAGATGTAAAATGAGCGACAGCAAGATGATGTACAACGCGATATTGCTTAGTCGTAAGGCATATTTTGTTGGTAATAGATACCCTCAGGTATTATTGGGCTTCTACTAACGACGGAGCATTGATAGGTTGTACACTTGAAATGGCCGCTTAGCATCAACATACATTGGGCGACAATATGAGGCAATGCTAGAGAAAATTATCTCCACGCATGAAGGATTCGGCGAGTATGTCGGCTGACAAGTGAATTGTGGCGGTTTGAGCGGCTTTTGGGGGCGTTTTGTGCAAGCATTGTATACAGGATTTTGCCTGACGCTCTGCTTAACAAACCGATGATCAATTAGCTTAGTCGGCAAAAATCGCACAACAATAATTGTCGCTCGTCGACTGACTGTAAATCTGCCGACGTAAGTCTACGTTGGTTCGAATCCCACCTCATCCGCCAAGGCGTTTGTTATTTCATATAAGTCGAAGATATATAGCATATTTGTTGTTAGCGCGAGATCTTGTTCCGCAGATAAAGTTTTGCATTTTCGTAAAGATAACTCCCTATATGCGCTCGATCCGGCGAACTTTCTGGTCTCTGCGGCGTTATTTCCTCAACATTGTCGCAGTTTCTATTGTCCAAATGCTTTATTGTAATTTTCAAAGAATAAAGGTTAAATCGCTGGAACTTTTGGTAATAATCCATGCAAGCAAGTAAAGAACTTAAGCAAAGAGTTGTTTCTTCGCTGATATTTTCAACGGTTGTCGCTTATCCAATATATGCTGGTGGAATATGGACTTGCCTGTTGTCAGCCGTTGCCGGAGGGCTGTGTGTTTTTGAGGTGTTGCGCTGCGCCAAACATTTTCGTCAATTTCTTTTCGTAAGAACCTGCGCAATTATCTACATACTTTTTGGCAGCACAGCTTTTGCCTTGTTACGCGATCAGTTCGGGCTTTGGGCCACATCTTTTTTGATAGTGGCAACTTATCTTACGGACACTTTTTCCTTTATTAGCGGCAGAGTGATAGGGGGACCCAAGTTATGTCCCGGCATAAGCCCCAAAAAAACCGTGTCAGGCTTTTTATGCGGCGTAATTTGCTCGACCGCTGCCAGTTATTCATTTGCTTTTCTGTTTATGGACAAGCAACTTCGTTGCATGATTTTGTCAATGATATTGGCTTTAGTTTCAACCGTCGGAGATCTTTATATATCCTTTATAAAACGCAGGTTTGGAATTAAAGACTTCGGCGATCTGATCCCTGGGCATGGCGGAATGCTGGACAGACTGGACAGTGTGATGCTGACCTCTGTCGTGTTTTATATATTTTTGCAGATTAAATGAATGTAGATTAGAAGTGGCGCACTGATAATGTTAATGTTGCAATTTCGCCACAATAGTATGGTTAATATGCAACAAAATGCTGTCAACCGTATTTTAAAACACTTTCCTCTTGACGCTTAAAGGTCGAGTGAGCCAATATAAATATGTTGTCGGCTTTAGTGTCTTTATAAAACAATCTATTATTTATGCATCTTCAGGAATTGAAAGCGAAGACGCCGTTGGAGTTGTTGGCGTTTGCTGAAAGCTTGCAAATAGAGAGCGCCAGCTCTATGCGAAGGCAAGATTTGATTTTTTCTATTCTGAAAAAACTTGCCTATCACGGAATCGAAATATTCGGAAAAGGCGTTTTAGAAGTGCTTCAGGATGGGTTCGGATTCCTGCGCTCAACTGAAGCTAATTATCTTGCGGGATCTGATGACATATACGTATCTCCGTCGCAAATACGGAAATACGGAATGAAGACCGGAGATACGGTTGAAGGTCAAATCCGTGCGCCAAAAGATGGTGAACGGTACTTTGCCTTATTTAAGGTGGAGACAATTAATTTTGAGCGCCCTGAGATAGCTAAGCATCGTGTAAATTTTGACGACCTTACCCCGCTTTATCCTCAGAAAAAATTGAAACTTGAAGGAAACGGATCGTCTGTCAAAGAGAAAAGTATTACTGCCCGCATAATTGAAATTATAAGTCCTCTTGGGAAAGGTCAACGCGCATTGATAGTCGCGCCGCCGCGTACCGGAAAGACCGTTATGCTGCAGGATATTGCTAGAGCAATAACGGACAATTGCCCGGAAGTTGTTTTGATCGTGCTGCTTATAGACGAAAGGCCTGAAGAAGTTACAGATATGATCAGGTCAGTTAAGGGGGAGGTTGTAAGTTCTACTTTTGACGAAATCGCGTCCAGGCATGTGCAAGTGGCTGAAATGGTTATGGAGAAAGCAAAACGTCTTGTCGAATATCGCAAAGACGTCGTGATTCTCCTTGACTCTATCACCAGACTTGCCCGTGCGTACAACACTGTGTGCCCGTCCTCAGGGAAGGTTCTTACAGGCGGCGTTGACGCAAACGCTTTACAGCGGCCTAAGCGTATATTTGGCGCCGCTCGTAACATTGAGCAAGGGGGATCTCTTACCATTATATCTACTGCGCTTATCGAAACAGGTTCTCGTATGGACGAGGTTATATTTGAAGAGTTCAAAGGAACAGGCAACTCTGAAATCGTGCTAGACCGTAAGCTGTCAGACAAAAGGATATTCCCTTCAATTGACATCACAAAGTCAGGCACTCGCAAGGAAGAGCTTCTTGTCGACAGGGTTGAGCTAGCCAAAATATGGGTTTTAAGGCGTGTAGTTGCGCCAATGGGAACGGTAGACGCAATGGAATTCTTGCTTGAAAAGCTGCGTGCAACCAAGTGCAATCAGGACTTTTTCGATTCTATGAACAATTAAGGAGGGAACAAAATTTGGAGCAAAATGATTTTTCAAAAAAGGACAAAGAATTGGATCCGCGGTTATTGGATATAATGGTTTGTCCCGTAACTAAGGCTTCGCTCGATTATGACAAAACAAGCAACGAGCTAATAAGCAGGAAGGCTAAATTAGCCTATCCAATAAAGAACGGGGTTCCAATCATGCTAGTTTCCGAAGCCAGAAAATTGGAAGACTAGAAGTCTATGTAAACTCAGAAAGTGAAGTTAAATAGAGCTCTTTCGAAAGAATTACTAAAGCCTTTTTCTACCGTTTAGTGTAGCCCCTACCCATGTTGTGTTGCGCTGTAGTTTTGCTTACAGGTCTTCTCGCTTAGGTTGTTGTAGGCTGGTTGAAAGTTGCCCAGTTGCCTCTTTCGAGCGAAAGAGTAGCGTTAATAGAAGAAGAGATAAGGTTAGGGGCGGTTTCTTTTTATGAACAATGAAGCAATTAGAATATTTATAGACGGGGCCTGTAAGGGCAATCCTGGCGCAGGAGGCTGGGCTGCAATTCTAAAACTCAACGGACAAGAGAAAGTGATCTATGGGCAGGAAGCTGACACAACCAATAACAGAATGGAACTTACTGCTGCAATAAAGGCTTTGCAGTGCTTGAAGCAACCAGTGCCAATTGAGATATACACAGACAGCCAATATGTACGCCTGGGGATCACGTTATGGATGCAAAATTGGAAGAGGAATGGTTGGAAGACGTCGAACAGAGGGCCGGTAAAAAACAAAGATTTGTGGGAGCGGCTGGATTCATTGTGTCAGAAGCAAAGTATTATTAATTGGCGTTGGGTTAAAGGCCATTCAGGTCATGAAGAAAACGAGAGGGTAGACAAACTTGCCAGCCAGGCGTGTTTTCAAGTCCCTGATGAGTAAGTCCTATTCGGATTCCGGTTTGTTTGAGAAACAATACAACCGCCGCGTTTTCTCATACGAATGGGGCGGCGTTATCTCTGATTGGTTCTGGGCGCGTAATGCCCAAGCTTTTGTAGCCTTGGTCAGTGATTACTCTTCCGCGGGAAGTTCGTTGCACTAAACCCTGCTGAAGCAAGAAAGGCTCTATAACTTCTTCTATCGCATCACGCTGCTCAGATAACACTGCGCTTAAGGTTTCCACACCAACCGGTCCGCCGTTATAAAAATCGGCTATGCACCTTAGGTATCTGCGGTCCATCATATCAAGCCCCAAATTGTCAACCTCAAGACTTGTAAGCGCGTGATCTGCAATATCTTTATCAATCTTGCCAACTCCTTTAATCACAGCAAAATCCCACACACGACGCAGCATTCGACAAGCAATTCTTGGAGTGCCGCGAGAACGTCGCGCAATTTCCCAAGCGCCTTCATGACTTATTTCTGCGCTAAGAATTAAAGCATTGCGATTTATTATCGTTTCAAGATCTTGATAATCGTAAAAATCTAAACGCATCTGAATACCGAAACGATCTCTTAAAGGCGATGTAAGAAGCCCTGATCTTGTTGTTGCTCCAACAAGGGTGAACCTGGGAAGATCAATCCTGATCGACCGGGCTGCCGGCCCCTCGCCAATAATTAAGTCAAGCTTAAAATCCTCCATGGCAGGGTAAAGAACCTCTTCAATCAATGGATTAAGTCTGTGAATTTCGTCGATAAACAAAACATCGTTTGCCTGCAGGTTTGTAAGAAGTGCGGCCAAATCTCCCGCTTTCGCAATCATTGGGCCGGACGTGGCCTTGAATCCGACACCCATCTCACGAGCGATTATCTGGGCTAAAGTCGTTTTGCCAAGTCCCGGTGGGCCATAGAATATCGTATGATCAATCGCCTGAGAGCGAGATTTAGCCGCCCTTATAAACACATCCAAGTTTGACTTTAATTTGAACTGGCCTATAAAGTCACGAAGGTATTGCGGCCTTGTTTCACTGAAGTTTTCGCCGTCAGATTCCCGATGATCTGGAGATAAAATTCCTTCTTTCATGTAGTTAAGCAAAAAGATAACTTTGCCAGACGAATAATTTTAGTATTATTTCAATGTGGAGTACAGGAAAAGTTTTACAGTCTCATATCTTTAAGATGATAGAGGAC
>JAIRWN010000012.1 GCA_031268985.1 Holosporales bacterium | reverse complement strand
GGTAAATTTTGACGATTTTTCATGCGGATTATCGTATAGGGTAGGTATTAAGCTCGGGAATTATTTTATTCCTTATGTTCTTGTAGGAATGGAGTACAACTTCCTGAAAAAAGACGGTCATAATCCTCAGTTCATTGGCAGTAGCATGGTTAGATATGCAACTGCTGCCGGTGTCGCCTATGATTCTATGGGAGAGAGGCTTGCGTACAGTTCAGACGACAGGAGGATAATGCAGAGTCCGAGATTGGGAGCTGGACTTGAGCTTGAGTTTCTTGAACATTTCAGATTCCGTTTTGATTGCCTTTGGACTTTAAGAAAAAGATTCAATAAAAAGTTCACAACTGAGATTAATCCATCTTGGGTAGCAAATGGTCCATACTTCAGTGCCAGAGAGCATGACGTGATTCTGCGTCATAAAAAATTCACCACCCGCTTCGGCATTGTCATGCTGTTCTGAAATCTCAGAAAAATCAGAGTAATGCTCTTTTCAGTCTAATATATTTTTAGCTCAGGCGCTATTTTCCAGAATCAGATCGCCTTATCATCCCTGGAATGCAGGCAGAAAATTCTGCAAAGGTAGGAGATTATTGAATATGGGAAGCGGCAACTATATAACGACGCCAAGCAATCGATTCGCGGGCGCGTTTGTTCCTTTATCAAAAGGGCAAATATCACTTGAGGGCGCAAAAAACTCTTGATTTTATACAACAAAACGCCACCAACAGCTGCTTACAAATAAGCGAAACGCTGCAGATAGGTGGCGTTAAGAGGTTAGATAACTGCTAGGAGGGCTCAGTCATCGACTCAACATGTTCTTCCTCTTCATGCCCGGAAACAAATTGGATCGAAGGCGTATCCGGTATCCGCCGGACAAGATCACGAAGTTCTCTCAAGGCGTTCTCCATTTCTGTAGCATCAATACTACTAGGCAACGCATGGCTGGAATTTAACCTAAAACCTTGATCTATAACGCCGCTTTCCATTAAGAAATAAGCAAGAAAAGAATTTTGGCTACGATTCAGCGGATGCGCTAAATCTCGCGTAAACTTCATCTTATTGCCTGTGAAAGAATCAGATTCAAATGAATCGTACAGAACAAAGCTCATAGGCTTAGTGGCAACTACTGCTGCAGACTCAGCAAGCTCATAATGATCGTTACCGCTCATTTTTTTCGCAAGTTCCACTATGCTGTCAACGAGATTTTGGCTAACATCGCCACTTACCATATACCCGATTCTTAAGGGCATATTACGATGAGCATACCACGCATTTTCCATAGAAACGGCAACATACTCTGTTGGACTGCTAAACATAAACACAAGTAACCGTTCTGCCTCTTCGCGCTGACCTGCTTCCCATTGCTCGAGAAGCGCTCCTAATCCAAGCTCAACCAAAGGACATTTGTTTCCTCCCACATACGTATGGCAAACAGATGCCCTGCCCGTACCATCGCGCTCACTCCACGTACGCCTTAAACGTGCCGTAATACCTGGGCTAGTTATTTCCAAGTGCCCCAACATATTCGTGTCGCCATTTAAATATACGCCTAAATCATCACGGTAGTGTGTCAACTCATGAGCCAGCACCGCAATCAGATGATCTGACAAACGATCAGGATTGAGGGGAACAAATTCCGTTATAGCCCTGCTATCGTTGCGTCTTGTCAGCACCGATTTCAATAAAGTATTTTTTGCATCTCCAAACATAGAATCAAGAACGCCTTCAGTATTCCAAACTTTATAGCATTCTGTGGGATCAACACTAAACATCAGAATATGTTGATCAGGGATTGATTCCGCAATCTTTTTCAATCCCGCGCCAAGCCCCTCCCTAACATAAGACAAGGGAGTTAATTCAGGTAAAAACCATTCAACGAAACCGAGTCTTGTTTCTGAGAAGGTCGTGTGGTATAGTACAATTATATCATCCAAAAGCTCCTTATATAGAGGAAATTTAAAGAAAGTTTCAGTAATAGCTTCAATCACGAAATTTATATATTCCTCATTTGCCGCATAACGCGGATCGCCTCCTGCCGCTTTCCAAAGCGGCCCATTCGGGAAAAACATACGGGGCTGAAAGCACCGATCATCTTCTGTTCTCGGCTCAAACAAGAAACGGCGATAAAATTCCCCGTCTCTTTCGCCCGGAGCCGGAAGGTTGTGCATAGCTTCGATCATTCCGGTTTTCCTGGCTTCATAAGAACCAGTTGGGGGAGGGCTAGTATCTTCAGGCAATCCAGTTGTTGACGGTAAAGCGGCAGTAGCATTTGTACAAAAATCGCCCAACATAAACGCCCCCATCGCTAAACAAAGAGAGCCTTTTAAAAACCTATTATTCATCTTAACCTCTATATGGCAAACATTAATATTGAATATATTAAAATCAATTCAATATTGTCTATAGTTTTTTAGAATACAGAATTTCTGCGTAATCGATTTGCCCAACGTTAAGTTGCGCGGACAATCTGCGTCAAATATAAGATATTGTTAAGCTTCAGGCAAAAATTGATTTATTTGTTGATCTGTTAAATAGTTATTAAGTTTTTATTTAATAATTGCATTCAATGTACTTCTGCTTTGTTTAAAAAATCGATCAAGGTTACACAGTATGGCAGCGTAATAAGTTTGCTTAACAAAGCTTAATTCTATAGGGTTATGATGAAGGTTCATAGACTGCAATGCTTTGCCAAAAAGCGCTAGCGCTTTATCTGCATTGGCCGTACTGCACAAGCAAGTGTCGCTATTGTGCGTTTAACAGCGTAGTGTGCGCCAATCCCGACCATGAAACTTGGCGTTGGGCAATTATGAAAGAGCTTGATTGTGAATCGCTGCTCCTCGGCAACCGAAGGCTGTCAAGCATATATTTTGGCGGGGGAACGCCTTCTCTTATCCCTGCAAACTGTGTAAGCAATATAATCGACTCGGCTGTTGGATATTGGCCATCCCCAGATGGAATAGAGATAACGCTTGAGGCAAATCCAACGACAGCAGATCGGGACAAGTTGCGCAAATATTTGTCAGCGGGAGTAAACAGGCTGTCCATTGGAATTCAGTCGTTTAATGATGAACTTTTGCATTTTCTTGGAAGAAAACACACTGCCGCACAGGCAAATAATGCTTTTTATACGGCGCAAAAAGCCGGTTTTAAAAACATAAGCATAGATATGATTTTTGCAATACCTGGCCAAACCGGATCGATGCTTCTGGATGACCTTGAAATGGCAATAAACCTTAATCCACAGCATATTTCTGCGTATCAGTTAAGTATAGAAAAAGGCGCCAAACTTTATACCGATTATGCTTTTGGTCATTTTGATATGCCAAAAGAAAATAACATCATTTGGCAATTTGATGAAATCTGCAGAAAGTTGACAAGCGCTGGCTACAAGCACTATGAAGTGTCTAATTTTGCGAAAGTCGGATACGAGTCGAGGCATAATTTGACTTATTGGCAATATCAAGAATATCTTGGCTTAGGGCCCGGCGCTCACAGCAGAATAGCAAGAAGCAACGAAATCTTTGCTGCGGAACGAACCAGCAATATTCAACAATGGCTAAACGATCCAATTGGAGGCGGCAGAACGAGTAAACTTAGTAAAGAAAATGTTCTTTCGGAAATTTTAATAATGGGGCTTAGGACCGCGCAAGGAGCAATGATGTCCACCCTAATGGACAAGGTTGGCCCCCAAGAAACTGTGAATTTTCTAGAGAGTCCGAAGATTAAAGAACTGATAAAACTTGGTATGCTAAAAAAAAGTTCGGAATCAATGTTGATTCCTGAACAACATCTTTTAAAGACAGATGCGATTATAAGAGAAATTTTAAAATGAATTTTTGGTAAAAATGCTTATTTTTGACGGGATTTTTTAGATTGGATGGCCGCCTTATAATCTGCTCTTGGGTTCCAGAGACACCATTCAGTTACTCCGGCATTGTAGGCAGCTTGTTTTTGCTGATTGATTTGATCAATACAATATTCTTGATGCGCTTTTTTAAGCCATTTCGCAGTAAACGCTTGAAGCCATGGTCGCGTTACAGCTTTCGATTTTTTGAGTTTTACCGCTTTTTCCAGGGCGCTGTACACTGTTTTATACGGCTCGAGATCCGGATACTCAATTCCCATAGAATCCTTGGGCCAGTGCGACGGATAGATCATGGGGCATATTACGTCCAGCTTTTCACACAGACGCGCATAGTCCTGTCCCAATCTCTCTTTCGATATAATTGTATCTTGTCCAAGAGTTTCCGGTATTACGCACCCGAATACATCTGCTGAAACTTTAACCCCCAGAGGCTTTAATTCCTTCATTGTAAAATCAAAGAACTGGCAGACAATCTCTGTTCTTGATATTGTTTCGGGCGATTTTCCGTAATCAGCATCATCATTTTTATATGCAGAAAACCGAACGTAATCAAATTGAATCTCTAAAAATCCAGCATGTACGGCTGCTTTTGCTATATCTGCCAAATACTGCCAGTTTTCTTTTTTATAGGGGTTAAGCCAAATCATTCCCTCTTTGTCTGTAATAATCCTGCCGCTTTTATCCTTAACAGCCATTTTCGGCATTGATATTGCTCTGAGTGGGTCCCGGAAAGCAACTATGCGCGCAATTGGGTATATGCCGTTTTGCTTCAGCGTTTTAATCACTTGTTTGATGTCTCTGATGCGAAAATTATCCTGTTCGAACCCTAAGTCGCATGTGATTTGTCCAAACTCGTCTTTAACGTCGATAACCATAGCGTTGGCAGAAAGCTCTTTGGCTATGTTAATCATCGACAGAATATCATTCGACGCTCCAACGTATATGCCGCGAATTGGCGCGTCGTCAACGGCATTAGTTTGTTGATAATCCTGTCTGCAACAAGAGCTAAGGATAAGCAATGTTAAAAATGTAAAGTTACGCAACGTTCTCAATTAAACCCTTATAACTGCAGCGCCCCATGTAGCGCCTGCGCCCATGGCGGTTAGGGCTATAGTTTGTCCTTTGCGTATCATTCCATTCCGCGCGCCGTAATCCCATGAAATGGGAATGCTTGCAGCTGAAGTATTGGCATAGTCGCCGACTGTATCGATTATTTTGTTTTTGTCTACATCGAGCTTTTCGGCAACGGCATTTAAAATTCGTCTGTTGGCCTGATGCGGGATTAAAATATCAACTTGGTCAAGCGTTAATCCGGCTTTCGACAATACAATTTGTACGGCAGAAGCCATTTTATCGATTGCATATCTAAAAACTTCACGGCCGTTCATAAGTATTACTCCGCTGTTGCAGGTTGTCGACGTGCCGCCGGATGTTTCAAGTATTCCGGATAATCTGCCGTCGCAGAATAAGCTTGTGGCGACAATGCCGACTTTTTTTGATTCTGCATCTGCCTGCTTGGCGCCAAGAACTATCGCTCCAGCGCCATCCCCAAACAGCACGCAAGTCGAGCGGTCTTTCCAGTCGACAATTTTCGACATAGCGTCTGCTCCTATCACAAGCGCGCACTTACTTTGGTCAGATTTTATGAGGGAATCGGCAACTGACAAGGCATAAACAAACCCGCTACAAACAGCGTTAATGTCAAATGCGGCAGCGTAATTACTTAATCTCAGCTTTTCTTGCACTATGGCTGCCGTAGAAGGAAAGGTTTTGTCAGGAGTAGTCGTTGCAACAATAATCAAATCGATATCTTGCATAGAAATTCCGGCATTGCTGATTGCTGCCTTAGACGCCTCTGTCGCCAGGGCTGACACTCCTTGACCGGGCTCTAATATGTATCGCTGTTGGATACCCGTTCTTCGAACTATCCATTCGTCCGAGGTGTCAACAGTTTTGGATAAATAGTCGTTGGTAATACACCTTGCAGGCAACGCACTGCCAATACCCAGCACTACAGAGTTGATCATTTGCGGTTTTGCTTAAGAGAATTCAAACTCAATCTTAGCCCTTTATCGCGCCTGTCGTCAAGCCGGAGATAATTTTGCGCTGGAAAAAAATAACAATCAAAATCAGCGGAATTGTTACGATCACACTTGCAGCCATAATATTGCCCCAAGGAATCTCGTGCTGACCGGCGCCGCTAAGCATAGAAATTGCAACCGGGACGGTTCTCGCCCTGCCGGTTAACGAGAAAGTTAAAGCAAACAAAAACTCGTTCCAAGAAGTTATAAACGCCATTAGACCAGTAGTGACCATGGATGGTCTCATAATGGGGAAAAAAATCCTAAAAAGTATCGTAAGTTTACTTGCTCCATCCATTATGGCAGCTTCTTCGATCTCTTTGGGAACTTGACGCATAAAGTTTGTGAGAGTCCAAACTGTGAATGGCAAAGTCAGTATCATATACGAAAGAACGAGCCCTTCTCTGGAATTATATAAGTCGAAAAAACGCAGCAACTCGAACATGCCGAACAAAACCGCAACCTGCGGGAACATGGTTGCGCTCAGTATTAAAAAAAGCAGGCGTTTCTTTCCTCTAAATTCCATTCTTGCCATAGGATATGCCGCAAGCAGGGCTAGCAATGAAGCTATTGCTACAGTTGCAATCGCTATGACTGCCGAATTCGCCAGACTCTTACCAAAACCTGATGTCTGAAGAACGCTCAAATAATTGCAGAAATTGAAGCTGTCTGGCAGGAAGTTTGTGTTAAAGATCTCGCTTCCAACCTTAAACGAAGACACTGTTGCCCAATAAAAAGGAAACAAGCACCATAAAGCAAGCAATACGCAAAAAAATGCTAGAAACGAATGTCTGACAAATCTTTGTATGCGCCATTTGCTTATCATTTATTGACCTTTCTAAGGTTTCTTTGGCTTATGGTAAAGTAAAGCACGCTTACCAAAGCAACTATAAAAAACAGCATTGCCGCGGCAGAAGATCCACGTCCAACCTCGCCAAAATCAAGAAGGTATCGTCTTGCATAGACCGACATCGTCGCACAACTGAGATCTCCGCTGCCAAGTATGTATACAAGATCGAAAACCCTTAAAGCATCAAGCGTCCTGAATATAAGAGCAACGACAAATGTCGGCTTTAACATAGGTAATACTATGCACCAAATTAGTCGCCATGTGGAAACGCCGTCAACTTTGGCTGCCTCAAAACACTCGTTTGATATGGACTGAAGGCCTGCTAATAACAACAGTGCCATAAACGGAGTTGTTTTCCACACATCCACTATGATTATCGCAACCATGGTAAGTTCGGAAGAAGCAATCCAAGAGATGGGCTTAGAGATTATCCCCACAAATTCTAAAATCCTGTTGATTATTCCGTAAACATCGTGAAACATCCATCCCCAAATTTTTGCTGAAACAACAGTCGGGATCGCCCATGGGATCAAAACAACTGCCCTTAAAACCGTTTTGAAATGCGTGTTGCGATGCAAAACAAATGCTACGCAAAAGCCAAAAACTGCCTCAAGAGAAACTGAAACCACTGCAAAAAATAGCGTATTTTTTACAGCCTCCCACCAATCGGGATCTTCAAATAAGTTAGAAAAATTGTCGCAGCCAACAAATGCGCCCGCTGATGAATAATCAATCGCGGTGTTGGTAAAACTTAAATAAAACGTTCTGAGCAGCGGCCACGCTCCGGAAATAAGGATTACTACCAAGCAAGGCGAAAGGAACAACCATGCTTTTAGCGCGTGATACTTAGAAAAATATTGCCTAATCTTGCCCGTCAAAACATTCTCTTGATTGTTTCCCGACTTTTTTTAAAAGCAAGGACAAACGTTCATGCAGCTGCTTCAAAGCGGAATCTATTGGTCTGTTTCCGGCCAGCATACTGTGGACGGAGTTAAAAATCTCGGCGCTTGCTTGGTTATAAAGATGCCCGAACTGAACGGCGGGTCTCAAAACTATATTACCTAGCATATTACTGAGCTTCGCAAAAAACGGCTGTTTAGTAAGAAGCTCCTCGTCTTTGTATAAAGCGTGCCTAGTTGGGGAAATGCCGCCTTCAATTGCCCTGCGTTTTTGCTCTTTATAACTGGTCAAGAACCTCACAAATGCTACGGCTTCCCGTTGATGTTGCGAGAACTTCGATACGCCAAGGGACCATCCGCCTAAAGTCCCAACATGCCCGCTTCCTGCGCCGGTTCCAGCGGGCAAAGACGTCGCTTCAACCTTGCCGGCCAAATGGCAATCCGGCGCGTTCAATAAAGCTAAAGCGTAAGGCCAGTTTCTCATGAATACAGCGTTACCTGACTGAAAGACTCCCCTGGCTTCTTCTTCGGTATACCCAAGAACTCCAGACGGCACGATACTTCCGATCCATTCATGGACACGTTCCAACATGGTTCGATTCGGTTCTACATCTATTATCGATTCGCCGTTTGGTCCTGTCACACTGCCGCCAACAGAGAAAAACCATTCCATAGCATTGACGGTCAGGCCTTCATACGATTTACCTTGAAAAACATACCCCCACATTCTGGAGTTGCCATTTTGCCTCTCTTTATTTTGAATGTCAGCGGCAACAACCTCCAACTCGTCCCAGGTTGTTGGGATTTTATGCCCATATTTCTTGAGGAGATCCTTTCGGTAATAAAAAATTCCTATGTCAACATACCAAGGAATTGCAACCAATCGTCCACGAACTGTATTGTTGTTTATAATTACTTCATAAAATTCTGATATCTCTTTTTCTTTGAAATGCTTTCGTAAATCAATAAGATAATTCGCCAACACGCCCGGCCAAGTTACGTCGACAAGGAAAATATCGACGTCCCGAGACTTAGAGCGAAACAATTGCAAGAATAAGTTCAGGCGCTCATTGCTCTCGTTTGGAAGCGTTATTATTTCAACGCGATTGCCTGTGATTTTTTCCCATTCCTCTGCCGCTTGTTGGCATAATTTAAGCTGAAGCGCCTTACACCCGCAGGTTATTTTTATTATAATTTCCGGTTTTTTCTGAACTGACTCTATCGACTGTTCGCTAGCATTTTCTTGATTGCCAAAAGCATCATGAGGCCCCAAACAAAATAAGCTTATCATAACAAAAGTGGCTGTACGCAGCGTTCTTAAATTTTTTTCCACAGAATACAAGATTAACGAAAACTCAGATTATTCACTATACAAAATACGGTAGGCTTTGTCTGCCACAAAATACAATTGGTGCAAAATATCGTTGAGTTGGCGCTGCTTTTGATTTTTTTAAGATGTTTGCAACGTTTGCTAAGTTGTTAATATATTCAATTACGACAACGTATTTAGAAATCCAAATCGCTGTAGTACGACGGCGGAGGAACTGCCGGTATGCGATCATCCAAAATGGATCTGAAACCAGGTCTGGATTTTACTCTGGCGTACCATTCCTTTACAATCGGGTACTTTACCCAAGATATTGTCCCCAGGTAATCCAGGCAAGATATATGTCCGGCTGCGGTAAGATCCGCAGAGGTTATGTTAGGGCCGGCAAGGTAATTTCTTGCGTCTATCAAGTTGGAGATGTAGGCAAAATGCCGCTCCATATTGCTGGTAGCTCTTCTGATTGCGGACGAGTCTGGAACCCCCTCGTGTAGATTGCGCTTCATTATTTTTTCATAAAGCATCATGTGCGAAACTTCGCTGTAAAATAACTGATTGAACCAATCGCTTAGCCTGCGCACCTCAAGCATTTGCGTAAAGTTTTGGCCGCTTAGCTTGGGGAATGACTCGTATCTTTGGTTAAGGTATTCAATTATTGCTCCGCTTCCGGAAATAGATTCGTTGCTTACGTCGACTAGGAGCGGAACTTGTCCGGCCGGATGCGCGTCGACGAACTCCGGCCGCCTCTCCCAGTATCTTTCAACAATCAAGGCATGTTCAAGATTTTTTTCGCCCAAAACAAGGCGAACAGTCCTGCAAAATGGGCACAACCAGTAATGATAGAGCGACCGCATCCTATACTCACCTGTCCTTATTTAACGCTATAAGGATAAGACAATAATATGCTAAAAGCGTAATATTTAGTAAACGTTATAATGGATATTTTTCAAGCAATAATAACCGGCATAATACAGGGAATAACTGAATTTATTCCGGTAAGTTCTTCCGCGCATTTAGTATGTTTGCCGCTGATCGTGAATTGGTCAGATCCCGGACATGCGGCAGATGTATTCCTTCACCTCGGGTCGCTATTCGCAATATTTGTCGTATTTTGGAAAGAAATCAAGCTGATCTCTGAAGGAACGATGCACGCGCTTACATTTAAAGCAAGCGAGCAAAGGACTTACGCCCTGTCTTTACTGGTCTCTAGCTTGCCAACAATAGCGGTGTTTGGAGTTGTGGAAATCTTCTTTCCGCTGAGGATAAACTCTTTGATCTTTATCGCTTCAAGCTCAATATTTTTCGGCGCGCTTCTTGGTTTTGCAGATCGTCGATCGACGATAAAATCTTTAGACCGGCAAGTGTCTTATAAAGATGCCTTGATAGTTGGGGCCTTTCAAGTTTTCTCTCTTATCCCAGGGGCCAGCAGGTTGGGCACTTGTCTTACTGGAATGAGGTTGCTTGGTTATGACAGAATCACTTCTTTTAAATTCTCCGTAATGACGTCGATTGTTCCGGTTGCCGGGGCAGTTTTTCTTAAGTCTTTTAAGATTTTTTTTTCAGTTATATCCCTGCCTTTGGACGGAATAGTTCTTTCGTGTGCGGTTGCCCTGGTTTTTGGAATATTGACTTTAAGATTAGCTCTTATGTGGCTCGGGAAAAGGTCGTTTTTCCCATTCGTTTTGTACAGAATAGTTCTTGGCGCAGTAATTATCGGTTTTTATTGGGCGGTTGGGTGATATGAAAAAAGTAAAAAAGGCGATATTCCCTGTCGGAGGAATGGGCACCAGGTTCCTTCCCGCGACTAAAGCCATGCCGAAAGAAATGCTGCCGGTTATTGACAAACCGCTTATCCAGTATGCGGTAGAGGAAGCGCTTAGCGCCGGAATAGAAGAATTAATCTTCATAACCGGTCGGGGCAAAACCGCAATAGAAGATCATTTTGATTATAGCGTTGAGCTCGAGTCGATGCTTAATATAAGGGGTAACAGCAGCTTTATAGACGATATTAATAAGTTGGTTTTACCGGCCGGGCGTATATATTACGTTAGACAGCAGAAGCCGCTTGGACTTGGACATGCTGTCTGGTGCGCCCGCAACTTGATACAAGACGAACCTTTCGCAGTCATATTGGCGGATGATCTGATATTAGAAAAAAATTGTTTAAAGGAACTGATTTTGTCGTATGATGGAGGAAATATGGCTGCAGTTATGGATGTTGGGCCTGAAAATGTTGATAAATATGGGATTTTGGATCCTGCCCTTAAAGATGACAAAGTCGTTGAGGCAAAGGGAGTTGTTGAAAAACCTCAAGTTGGGTCGGCTCCGTCAAGCATTGCTATTATCGGGCGCTATATACTTCAACCCGAGGTGTTTGGTTATCTTGAGAACGCCAAGTGCGGAATTCGCGGAGAAATTCAGCTGACAGATGCAATAAACGCTATGTTGCCGACAACAAGCTTGCGCGGTATTTTCTTTTCAGGCGTGCGCTTCGACTGCGGAACCAAGGCAGGGATGGTACAGTCCACCATATATAGCGCCCTTAACAGAAAAGAGCTTGCGGAAAGCACGCTAAGTTATATAAGCGATTTGACTAAACAGGTATAGATTAAATGGATATTACAATAGTCGGCGCTGGCTATGTTGGTTTGGTTACTGGCACATGCTTGGCGTCATTTGGATTTAATGTCAATTGTATCGATAACAATAAGGCTAAAATTGACAACCTAAACAAAGGCATTCTTCCCATATATGAACCTGGACTGGATGCGCTGATTCTGACGAATACCAAACGAGGACGTCTTAATTTTACAACGAATTTGACCGGTACGGTTGAAAAATCCGACGCAGTGTTTTTGGCTGTAGGAACCCCAAGTAAAAAAGACAGCGAGGAAGCCGACTTGACGTTCTTATTTGACGCTGCAAAAGAAGTGGGCAAAGCGATCGATAGATACACAGTAGTCGTAATAAAATCGACAGTACCTGTCGGAACATGTAGACGCGTTAAAGCATTTATTAAAAAAATAAATCCAAAAGCCGATTTTGACGTTACTTCTAATCCGGAGTTTTTACGAGAAGGTTCTGCGATTGAGGATTTTATGCGTCCGGATCGAATCGTCGTTGGCGTTGAAAATGAGCGTTCGCGTCAAGTAATGGACAACATATATAAGCCGTTGTTTCTTTTGGAAACGCCGATTGTTTTTACAACGCTTGAAACATCTGAATTTTCTAAGTACGCTTCAAATGCTTTTCTCGCCACCAAAATCTGTTTTATAAATCAACTGGCCGATCTGTCAGAAAAATGCGGAGCAAATATTCAGCATATTTCAAAAATCATGGGGCTTGATAGGCGTATTGGCAAAGAGTTTTTACATGCCGGTCCCGGATATGGAGGGTCGTGCTTTCCAAAGGACACTATGGCGCTCAGCTTTTTCGCCAGGAATTTCGGCACGTCCATGAGCATTGTCGATACCGTCATATCAGCTAACAGCGATCGCAAGTTTAAGATGGCTGAAAAAGTGATTTCTGCCTGCGGCAATAGCGTTAAAGACAAAAAAATCGCTGTTCTGGGAGTTACGTTTAAGCCGGATACGGATGATATACGCGATGCGCCAAGTCTTGTGATTATTCCAGAGCTTCAACGTGCGGGGGCTTTGATTTCTGCAAATGACCCGGCGAGCAGAGAAGCAGAAAAATCTCTGACCAACGTCGATTGGCAATCCTGTCCTTATGCGACATGTAAAAACGCTGACGCTGTTGTGATTATCACCGAGTGGAATCAGTTCAGAAGCCTCGACCTTTGCAGATTAAAGAAAATAATGAAATCGCCGATAATGGTCGATTTGCGGAACGTATATTCTGCAAGCGAAGTAGAATTGGCCGGCTTTGTTTATGAAAGTATCGGCCGAGGTAAAGTTTAATTCTGCATTTTTTAAGCCTTCGCTCGGCGCTTTGTTTTTAAAACGCTTCTATGGTCTTGGGGGTGTGATTGAGCTTAGAATTGTGCCGAACTGGCTTGATCTGTCGCTACCCTATGGAGCCAAACCTTTTGTTGATATTTTTTCACCGTAGTCTGTAATAAAGGCTTGCTCGTCCGCTTGCAAAGCCTCCCCCTATGTGTATCCAAACCCGGACTCTTGTGGAGAGAGAGGATAGGTTTATGAGGCGTTTGGCGCGTAGAATCTATAATACTGTATATGATCTCACGGGGGTTACCACCTCAACAATTCCTTAAAAACTGGATGCGTCTGCTCTAGTCATCTGTAAACCCTGGCCTATCTGAACGATAACTCTCATCCATTATGTTATAAAATTTGTCAGAAATTCTAGAGCATTTTGGACTGTTTAACAATTAATATAATTTTTACCATAAAGCAATAAAATACAAATTATATTGGGAGAACATTTAATGTTTATTAGACGAATGCTTTTTGTCTTATCAATTTGCTTTGTCTATAGCTGCTCGTACGTAGCAGCATCAGCTCCTGCAAAGCCGGCAAGTAGGGCTCGGGATCTTGAAGATAAGGTGGCGGGCGCATTGCCGCCTAGAGTAAAGTTTCCTGAGTATTTTAATGCAGAAACGGCGTATGAAAATCTTGAAGCTCACGCAGCTAACCAAGCGCATCTCAAGTGTTCCGGAGAGAGCTTTGCTGACCTTCAAGCCCGTGGGTCGAAGCTCCACAAGAAGACCCAATCAGGATATGATGCCAGTAGTTTTAGCGAAGCGGGTCCTGTAGAGAAGGTTACTTACGATGGTCCCGCTGCTGGCGACAGCGGATGGCGGTTCACCGTTACTCATAGCCCGATGGAGGTCTACGATGTTCATGAAGACGGAACGGCAGCCGTCAGAAGATCAAGCACTTCAATATTAATAGTGAAACATGCCCCAAGAAATCCAAATGAAGTTGGACATTATGGAACTAAACACCCTAAGTAGAACGTACTTAGCGAGCCGTATAACATAGGCGTACTAAACCTTTATCTTTTTATAATACGCCGACTATTTACTACACCACATTTTTATAAAAAGCCGGGTTCTTACGCCGCCAATTCATTCTGCTCCCCAGCTTCCATAAAATCATCTCATCAGACTTATTGAATTTAGCCAAATCGCTGAGAAAATTATCACATCTGAAATCTACGATGTACAAATAGTGTATACCAATAATAAAAAACGAGCACTTAATCATCATATTCCTCATCAGACTCGGCCGTATGTTGCTCGAATCCTAATACCATGGAACGTAGCCTGCCGTACAAAGCGTTGCAACTAAAAACCTGTCCATAGGCGTCCCGTATCGCTGCCGCAGTGGGAATCATCTCACGAACAACGGCGATGTTCCAATACTCTACGAAAGAACAACAAGCAATGGTATTTGTAACGAAGTAACTTAGCGCTAAGTATGGCAGCTGAGGTTCCAGAGGCATGTTAGGATTGGTTACGTTAATATTGACACGTTTCATAAATTCATCAGAAGCAAAATACAATGCGTCTTTCCGCCACTCCTCGGGAGCATAGGGATTCTCAGACATATAAATCCTTTGCCTAGCTTCGCACATATTCCACCAATTCGGAGCATTGCTTTCCACGATTTCTTGCATTGTCGCATTACAGTTTAAAAAGCAAAAGAATAGACAAACAATAAAATTTACTCTCAACTCTCATGATATTTAAAATGCCGCGATTATTGTAAATGCCGCGATTATTGTAAATGTAAAATATGATTCTATCAACGCATATGTTCTGACAAAACATATCAAACAATCAAATGGATCTGCCACAGTTTGACTTGTCGACAGCCTTCTCTACAGAATCAAGCTGTAATTGATCTAACTTCAAAAATCTTTTTGAAGTTTTTAATTGCCCGCAAGCGGCCATTATATCCTGTCCACGACTGTTGCGAATCGTGCATATGTATCCGGCTTTTCTAAGAATCAGCGCGAATCTTTCAATAGCTTCCTGACAAGAAGACTTTAACTCGCTTCCATCCCATGCGTTAAACGGTATCAGATTTATTTTTGCGCGAATTCCTTTGATCACCTGTGCAAACAGGCGCGCATCATCCTCAGAATCATTAATATCTTCAAGCATAACGTATTCGAAAGTTACTCGGTCTGTTTTGCTCATTTCCGGATATTTTTTTACAGTCGCAAAAAGCTCGCTCAATTTATAGGTTTTATTGATGGGTATTAAAACTGACCTTTTTTCTTCGCTTACAGCATGTAATGACACGGCCAAATTAACGCCTGTATCCCGCGCCAGGGGGAGTATTTTATCTGTTATCCCTGACGTTGACACCGTTATATCATGCCTTGAAAATTCTAAACCGCTTTTGCAAGTAAGAATATTTACGGCTTTGCAAAGATTTTCGTAATTAAACAAGGGTTCGCCCATGCCCATAAATACCAAGTTGTTAATTTTTCTATTCTGCGGATTGGTTGGCCAATCGCCAAGTAAAGTCTTGGCAAACAATACTTGACCAAGGACTTCGTCGGCGCTTAGATTACGCTCAAACCCCTGAGAGCCGGTACGGCAGAACTTGCATCCAACAAAACATCCTATTTGACTTGAAACGCAAAGTGTTCCTCGGGATCTTTCTGGGATAAAGACTGCCTCAAATCTTTTGCCGTCCGGCCCTTCGAACAGCCATTTCTTTGTTCCGTCATTGGACGTTAATTCTTTCGCTAAACGCGGCGTCTCGCATGAAAAATTGTTCTCCAGAAAGACCTTAAGCGAACCCGGCAAATTACTCATCTGATTAAAGGCGCATTGCCCGTGCACATATAACCAATTCCATAATTGCTTGGCCCGAAATTTCGCCATTCCTTTTTCTTCGAAAAAAGCAGTGAGCTCAGCAAAAGAAAATTGAAATACGGAAGGTTTCAATGGCTTAAATTCGCGCATAAAATTGTCGGTATTATTTCTGGCGCATGTTACGGCAGTTTGTTATATTAAGCTAATGCTATAAAGTGCTTACGAATAAACATGGTTGACAATATCTACACGCCATGAAGTGCTGGAGAACATTTTTACGCAGTGGGAGTACAAGTATAGACGCTGCAATGAAAGAGTTTATACTGTGCTGTCGGGACATTGTGGCGATTACACTCAGGTTTTCTCTTGGAACAGAAGCGCGCGTATTTTGCACTGCTATTGCGACATGTCGGCTAAATTTGACAAAAGAAAAATTAAGGCAGTGACCGATTTAGTTTTTATGATGAATAGTAGGCTTTGGTTGGGGCGTTTTGACCTTTTGCTGAAAGAACGTGCGGTGGTGTTTTCAATATCCAACATAATCCAGGAAGAACTTGCTTGCTCAGAAGTTATTGAACGGATGGTTGATACGACGGTAGTCGAATGCGACAGGTTTCTGCCGGCGTTTAATATGCTTATCGGAACGAAAATTTCTCCTAGGCAGGTCTTCGATTCATGCATTATGGACGTTGAGGGAGAGGCGTAAATGGGAGATAATTATAATTTGCCTCTAACCGCAGTAGTTTTGTGCGTAATGTTGTGCGGATGTTCAGGAAACAGAGATCTCACTCTGGACAGCAAAGGATATCTCAAGCTTCAGAATATATCTACGGAGAACGCCGCCTCTTTTGAACAAGAGAAGATTCGCGTGAAAAATAGAGTGAGGAGGGTAACAAGTCAACTCCGCCCTATCCGTTCTACTTGATTATTAAAAATGCAAAAAAACGCCTTGTCAGCATATTTAAAAAGGCGTTGCTAATAACTGTCATCTTCTAGTATTTTATTTGACCGAGCCCGGTTATAGATATAAAATTCCTAAAATTTGGCAAAAGATTTTATATGAAGATATTGTATTGGCTGTGCATACCGGTTATTTTAGATAGTATTGTTCAATCTGTATACGGAGTACGGCCTATTTCTACTGACGAAACGACGTCGGCTTTTCAGACGCGCGTTTTACCCGATCAACCCTCTCCTTCAAGTGAAGGATTTCACCCCCTCTCAAATGAGAAAAGCCGCACAAAAGAAATTACACACGAATCTGATTTCTCAGAAAGTCCGGCTTGGCAGTTGTTAAAGGAGTATTACGGAGATAAAATAACATATATGGAATTGATGTCTGTCGCAAAGATTGTTGCAGGAATGCTAGGATTAAAACTTGGAAGAGGCCAATATCGTAGGAAATTCATGCTGATTAGATGGTTCGACAAAAAGCTCCATTTGATTGCGCCGTTGTTACCGTCTATTACTCTGAGTCCGTCTCATTACCAAAATTAAGTAAAGGATAAATAATTTAGACCGTTGTGGCCTGAGAATGTTATGGGGGTGCTTTAGAGCGGATCAATAAAATGGAAAAAACTATAAAGCCCACCCAAAAGCAGGATTTAGAGGTCATAGAGCATAAAAGACGCATTAAATCGACCTTGATAAACTGTGGGGTTGAGATGTTTTCTTGCGTACTGGTCGGACTTATGCTTGGCCTTTTTATAGACGGTCGTTTCGGAACAAAACCAATATTTATTGTGACAGGATTTATGTTGGGAACCGCAACGGCGTTTTATAACATCATAAAGCTGGTAAATAAGTAATTTTTTTGATACCGTATCTGCGGTTTTTGTAAGTCGTATGAATCCACTGCATCAGTTTGAAATAAGGCCAATTTTGGACATACCGGTCGGCGGTATTAATCTTGCGTTTACAAATTCTTCGCTGGCGGTAGCGTTGAGTTGTTCGATTTTCATTATCTTAATGTTGCTTTGCATTAGAAAGAGAAATTTTGTTCCTTCAAGGGCTCAGGCGTTTGCCGAAGTTGCCTACCAGGCTATATCTGCCATGGTTGATGAAAATGTCGGCAAAAAAGGCAATCGATTTTTCCCTTTCATTTTTTCGATGTTTTTTTTCATATTGTCCGGCAACGCATTTGGCCTAATCCCATATTGCTTTACCTTTACGAGCCATATCATCGCGACATTTACTTTGGCTATGATTGCATTTTCGCTGGCTACGATCTACGGCTTTGCCAAACACGGCCTGCATTTTCTAAGTTATTTTGTTCCGAGGGGAATACCAACGGTTTTTGGTTTACTCTTGATGCCAATTGAATTATTTTCTTATTTGTCGCGACCGATTAGCCTTTCTATTCGTTTGTTTGCCAATATGATGGCGGGGCACACAATGTTAAAGGTGTTCGCGGGATTTTCCGCGCTTATGGGAATATGGGGAGTGGCGCCCTTGTTGGTTAACATTGTTCTGACAGGGTTTGAGTTTCTGGTTGCAATGCTGCAGGCATACGTGTTTACTGTGCTGACTTGTCTGTATCTGCATGACGCGGTTTATTTACATTAGGTCTTGAATATATTTGTGATAAGGAGAGAAAATGGAAACTGAAGCGGCAAGAATGATAAGCGCGGCCATCGCGTTACTTTCTTTGTTTGGCGTAGGCCTTGGTATGGGGAATATATTTTCTACGTGGCTGTCGTCTATAGCCAGAAACCCATCGGCAAAAGATGATTTGTTCCCGGTTGGGGTATTGGGCTTTGCTTTGACGGAAGCGGTTGCTCTGTTCGCCCTGCTGATATCTTTTTTGATTCTGTTCAAATAGTCTTTTCAAAAGGTGTTAAAGCGGAATGCCACAGCTTGATTTTGCGACTTTTCCTTCCCAGGTATTTTGGATCACGGTCGGTTTCGGTTTGTTTTATTTAGCCATGTCCAACCTGGTTTTGCCGAAAATCGGCTTGGTAATTAATGACAGAATTAAATATATTGAAGGGTTTGTGAGCAAAGCGGCCCAGTTGAAAGAACAGGCTGATGAAATCAGACGAAGATCAAAGAGTCTTCTTGAGGACATAAGCGTTCAAGAAAAAGTTAAGATCGAGAATGCAATATTAGTTGCGCGCGAGCGGTTCGAGTCTCATAAAAAGCGTGTTGAAAGCGAATATGCAACGAAATGCGCCGGGTCGATGGATAAACTGTCAGTAAATGTAAGCGAAGCCTTTAACAAGTTGTCAGAAGAAGTTTTGGTTCTTGCAAACGATTTTGTAAAGCAACGCATTACAAGCGAGGCCAAAGACATTTTTTGTAAGGAGTAGGGGTTGTTTTCGGATGCAAGCACATGGGTGTTGATATCGTTCCTGGCATTTTTGGGCGTTTTCAGCAAAAAACTTTGGTCAATTGTGAAGGGGCAGCTGGACAGTTATGTAGAAAAAACTAAGGCTCAGATTGAAGAAGCTGAGAATCTTAAAAATGAAACGGCAAATTTGCTTCAGTCGGCCAAAGAAGACCAACGTCTAATCGATAAAGAAGTCGAAAAAATAATGGAATTAACGCAAAAAAAAATCGATTCCATAGAAGAAGCCGGCAGAAAATCGATGGCAGATTTATCTTGCGAATACGAGGCTAAACTGAATAATCGTATTAGGGACGAAATATTACGGCAAAAGCAGTGTCTCATAGAAAACGCCGTTGACGTTATTACTGACGAGATAACGAAGAGGGTACGCCAAAATCCGAGAGGATTTGATTTTTCTCTGTCAAAAGACGATTTGTTAACAATTGCAAAAGAGGTGAAGACAAATGAAATGCAATAAAATTATATGGTTTGCGGCAGCGCTATTCCTATATTCTGTTGATGCTCTGGCGTCGCATCAATGCTCTCGTTCTGAAGCCGTGGATTGTTGTTCTAGGTTTGAAAAGTCGCGTTCCAAACATTGCAAGGATCATCGCAAAAGAAATTTTAAATCTGTCGTGAAAGGGGCTAATTGCGCGGTTTACGCAATGGAAGGACTAAAGTTTTATCCATTTCACGATCTGAGTGTCTGGGACAAGAAATATATTTCCCAGCATCCTGAGGTTGAGGATTTGCTGAAAAAGTTTATAGATGGGCAACATGCCGCTTCTCTGAAAAAGCTGGTATTCAAATCAAATCACATCGTCGAAGTAATTAGTACTCTGGAAAAATCAGGGTTTAAACACATAAAAATCGACGATGATGGAGAACATCACGAACATGGAAAACATCGCGGCGTTCGGAAATTTTATGTGCACAGCGATGGCGGAGCGGTCAAGATTGTGACCTTCAAACGCAAAAAAGACTCCGGGACAAAAACGATAATGAAAAAAATGGTGCTTTTTAACAGCGAAAGTGTTTCGTGGAAAAACGTTGCTTTTATCGTCTCAAACGGAGGCGCGCCTATTCCAAAATCGTTTAAAGAAGGGGTACGCAGATTGGATGATGATGATCCGGACGCTATTTTCGGTTGGAAGGAGATGATTTTTCAGGAATCTGCGACAGGGCTCGATGACCAATAACTAATGGCTGGTTGCATCAAGCCTAAATGGCTGAAGGTAAAATCGTCGAACTCTTCTGAGTGTCATGATACCCGAAATGTAATCCGTAGCCTGTCGCTTCATACTGTCTGTGAAGAGGCGGCTTGCCCGAATATTGGCGAATGTTGGCAAAAAAAACATGCGGCGTTTATGATTATGGGCGATCGCTGTACGCGTAATTGTCTGTTTTGTAACGTTAAATGCTCCAGCGTGCCGTTGCCTTTGGACAAGCAAGAACCTAAGCGTATAGCCGAAGCCGTATGCGCCATGAGCCTCAAGCATGTGGTGATAACCTCCGTAACCAGGGACGATCTTGACGATGGCGGAGCCGAACATTTTGCGGATACTATTAAAGAAATCAAGGCTGTATCCCCAAAAACTACAATAGAAGTGTTGACCCCGGACTTCATTGGAAAAGGCGACGCGTACAAGATTATTGTTGACGCCGGACCAAATGTTTTCAATCATAATATTGAGACAGTTCCGCGTTTTTATCCATCTGTAAGACCGAAAGGGGGATACTTTGCCGCATTGAGGCTTCTCTCATCTGTTCATGACTATAGCAAAATTATATTTACCAAATCTGGCATGATGGTAGGTCTTGGCGAGACAGAAGAAGAAATCTTCCAGGTTATGGACGACCTACGTTACGCAGGTGTTGGATTTCTTACGATAGGACAATACTTACGGCCATCGTCTAAAAACCTTCCCGTAAACAGATTCGTCACACCAGAAGAGTTTAAAAAATATGAAAACATGGCCTATAAAAAGGGGTTTCTCATGGTCGCAAGTTCTTCTCTTACAAGGTCGTCCTACCACGCAGGCGAGGGTTTTATGCAATTAAGAAAAGCTGCTCGCGATAGCTAAATTTTGTATTGACTTACGGCGATTTTATTGAATAATATGGCGTGATTGAAGTAGACCGATCCTTGAAAGATTATGAAGACTTTTTCACTGAAGCCGGCAGAAGTTAAAAAAGAGTGGTTATTGATTGACGCGCAGGATCTTGTTTTGGGGCGGTTGTCGTCGATGGTTGCGAGCTTTTTGCGTGGTAAGCATAAAGAGGTTTTTACTCCTCATGTAGATTGTGGAGATTATGTCGTTGTGATCAATGCTGAAAAAGTTCATTTAACAGGCAATAAACTGAGAAGCAAAATATTGTATTGGCACACCGGTTGGATTGGCGGAATAAAACAGCGCACCATGAAAGAGCGTCTTTCCGGCGCGCATCCTGAGCGCGTTCTGATTAAATCTGTAGAGCGCATGATTTCAAGGACTCCGCTTGGCAGAAAAATTATGAGCAACCTCAAAGTTTATGCCGGTCCGGCGCATCCGCATGAGGCGCAAAAACCAAGGACTATCGACGTTGCTTCGTTAAATGTAAAAAATAAAAAGAGATAGTAAGGTGGCAAAAGATTCGTCAAAGGATTCGAATAAAATCGGCGGCAAAAAGTTAGCTGACGCTAAAGTTACTTCTTTGCCGGATACTGCTGCTAATCGCGGCGAAAAAACGGCGAAAAAAGTTTCTTTGGATAAACAAATTAATGCTTCAAAAACTACTAGAACTAAGCAGGTTACGGAGGGCAAGGCAACTGATTCTGCGGTAATTGAAAAAACGACTAAGCAGAAAGTTTTGGATTCAAAATCTAAATTGGTTCCTTTAAAACACAATAAAATTTCGCTTGCAACTACAACAACGGATGACAAAAAATCAATCGGCAATGAAGCTATATCCGAGGATAAGGCGGTTAGCGTCAAAGCTGCATCGTTACAGGGCGTCGGATTCAGTAAGAAAAAAGAAGCAACGGCGGCAAATTTAAATCGAAAAGCGAAGGCTCCAGTTAAATCTGCCGTCAAGCCAACGGTTGAAAGGATTGTTCGCGTAGGCAGCAGTAAACGAAGTAAGAAAGTGTCAAGCGAACAGAATGACGCTGTTTTGTCTCCTATTGCGGAAGCGATGGCTCTCGCAGATATTGCTGTTGATAAACCAACATCCGATAATGTAGTCTCCGGATTTGAGTCTCTCGGCAGCGTAACACAAACGCTTGTTGCGGTAGCGTCTGAACGTAAGCCAATGACAGACAAATTCGGCCGCGCTTATGGTACCGGCCGTCGTAAAGAAGCGGTGGCTCGTGTTTGGATAAAACTTGGAACTGGTAAATTCCATATAAACAAAGGGAGGAATTTGGATCAGTATTTTTCGAGACCTCCGCTACGGGACATCATATTGCGCCCATTTATAGCAACAAATTGTGTTGACAGGTATGATGTTACTTGCACGTTAAGCGGCGGCGGATTGTCAGGACAAGCTGGCGCTTTGCGCCATGGGATCAGTCGCGCTTTGCTGAATTTTGCTCCCGATTTGCACAACTTGTTGAAAGCGAACGAATTATTGACCCGTGATAGCAGAAGTGTAGAACGCAAAAAGTATGGTCGTAAGAAAGCCAGAAAACGCTTCCAATTCTCTAAGAGATGAGATGATTTACCCCCCCCCCCCCCTCGTTCACGGCTGATATTATTAATTGGGATTAGAGATGGTTTTGCGCAGAGTAAAACGCCTTTGTCAGCCGCTTCTCATGATCTTAGTTCGAGAATACGTTTCCAGGTAAGTTTATAGGCAGTGCTTATGTATTTCATGGACGCTAAGTTCTTGCTGCTGTTTCTGCCTTTGTTCTTAGCAACTTACTGGCTTATTCAGAACATCCAGCTCAAATACCTTTGCGTTACATTGTTCTCTTTCTGCTTTCACATATCGTTTAACTCATATTCATTTCTGGTATTGTTGGCGTCTATAACTATAAACTTCGCCTTTTTTAAGGCCGTTGATAAAGACAAACGCTGGTTTCCTGTGAGCATAATCTTTAATATCGCTTCATTGGCTGTTTTTAAGTATACGGGATATTGTATATCAGTTTTTAACAACCTGCTCGGAAGCAATATTCAAAGCGATATAGCTCCCGCCCTGCCTGCAGGAATATCGTTTTTCGCTTTCACCCAAATCGCCTGTCAGTACGAAAACTATAAGTCGACAATATCGGATAAATCTTTCATGAAGTATTCAAGTTTTGTCAGCTATTTCCCTCATCTTATTGCAGGACCTATTATCTCTTATTCCAAAACCATTCCTCAATTTTCAAACGCTTTTAACAGAGATAAGTTTGTTGAAGGTATGGAACAACTGATAATCGGCTGTGGCAAGAAAGTTATAATTGCCGATTTCATAGCTATGCTGATAGATCCGATGTTCGGAAACATACATATTTTTGGAATATCTACCATAGACGCTTGGAGCTGCGTTCTGGGATATACGGCGCAATTGTATTTCGACTTTTCCGGATATTGCGATATGGCAATTGGGATAAGCAAGATGATTAACGTAGACTTGCCGATAAACTTTAATCTGCCCTACAGATCTGTCAGTATCACGGACTTCTGGCGCAGGTGGCACATAACCTTGTCAACCTTCTTACGGGATCACGTGTATATCCCTTTAGGGGGGGGGGGGCGAAAGTACCTGAACCTTATAGTCACTATGTTCATAAGCGGACTATGGCATGGCGCAGGCCATACATATGCCCTTTGGGGTCTTTACCATGGAGTTGGCGTTGCCGTAAATCACGCTTTTAGAAATACTAAAATCAACTTACCCATTATCTTAAGCTCTTCAATAACAATACTGTTTGTCGTTGTCGGGTGGGCAATATTCAGGGCGAAAACGTTAAGCGACGCTCTGATTATAATCAAAGCAATGTTTGCCGGTGGAAACTACAACCATTGCATAGAGCAGTTCACTGTCCAAATCCGCTTACTTTTGATGTCTGTGTTCGTTTTGATGATGGCGCTTCACCATTTTCCAATAAAGATAGCCGGTAGAGTGCGGCAAGTTGCTTTGGGATTTATTTTGGTTTTCATATTCGTGTTAAAATGCAATGTTAGCCCGTTTTTGTATTTTCAGTTTTAAGGATATAGCCCACTATTTTCTGGGCTGCTTGTTGGGCAGTATCTTGTTTGTATCGCTCAACTGGTATCAAATCAGCACTCAGGCATATTGGTATCACTTGAGCAAGAGATATATCCCCTATGTAAAACACATGATGGCCGGTCACAAACCAGCTTGGTCTATAGGCGCCAATGAACTGTACGTTAAACACTTTTTCGCAAAACAAGGCGGGGAGAACTTTCTGCTGAGTTCAAGTAGGGGATTTGAATTCGATGCTTCTCTTCTGGGGCTAAATAAACTAAGCATACTTTCTTGCAACTCTGGCATTAGTGGTTTTAAAAACATGCTTTGGCTGCTAGAAATTATTTTGAGAAATAAAGATTCTAAAAGGGTCTTTATAATCGCTGACCCTTGGTTTTTTTTCATCAATATGGATTTTTATCATGCTAATGCTCTTGGTTTGGGTAAGAAAGCTCGCCACTTGCTGAGCCGAGCTTTCTTTCTAGAATGGCTTAGAGATTATCTGGGGTATATTTACCTAAACGGACTAGAATATTATTACGAACCAAATGGTGGAGTTGGATATTCGCCAAAAGGTGAAGCGGGCAGCCCATTTAGCGCGGCAATGGCAGATGAACAGAGTCGTTTTACCGTATGCGGTGAAATAGTTGAAGGATATAGGGCTGTTATAAAGAAGCTTTTAGATAAGGGAATATCGGTTACTTTCATAAAGCTACCCTTTCACCCGGAATCCTACAAAATAGCTAAAGTGAGGCAAAACTTCCAAGCTCTTGATAAATTCACGGATGATTTTGCCAAAAGCTCAGGCTGCCAGGTCATAGGAACCTCCTTCCCTACAGAAAACCTAATCGCTCAGGACTTCTACGAT
>JAIRWN010000008.1 GCA_031268985.1 Holosporales bacterium | reverse complement strand
GAGCTGCAAGAGATCGGTTTCAATAGACATTTTCAATCTGGATACACTAAGTTCCATACCAATAATTGCGCTGGCGCCGGATCCGAAGTTTCGTGCTAACAGATCTTTGTCCGTATCTTCCGGACGATATCTATTAGCATCAAAAGCAATTGTTGGATTGCCTATTGTGTCCAGTACACCCCCACGACCAACTATCCAACCATTCCTAGTAATAGCGGCAGCAAATTCAGGTATCCGATACTTAGGTTCAAGAGTGGCATTTGAGTTAGATGTACAACCCGCCACGCCAACATAGAGCTGAATGGAACACCCCTCCGATCTTCCTGCGCTGCAGCAAGACGAAGCAAGCGCTCCAAAAAATTGGGAAATAAATGTTTTAGAGCGGGGGTATTGGCTACCCCCCCCCCCCCCCCCCGCTCTGATTATCAATAACCCCATTCATCAACCTTTCCTCAAAACTTTGAAAAATTCGATTCTCAATCAAACTTCGACCTTCTCTAAAAACTTTTAAAAAATTGTTAATATGAAACCGATCCGGATTATTTTATTTTTGTTTCACGGAAAACAACGTGCTTACGGATACGCGGATCGTATTTTTTCATTTCAAGTTTCTCAACCTTTGTTCGAGGGTTTTTCTTTTTTACATAGAAAAAACCCGTATCCGCAGTACTCAGCATCTTAATTGTAATAGCGCCGCTTTTTGCCATGAAAGACCTCTTAAAATCTAAAAGATTGACGTAATAATTTCAAGGCTCCATAATTTATTAGTTTGTATTAAAAAGCAAGGGGTAGTTGAAAAATGAGTGTTAGTTTTGCCGAATTAAAAAACCGTAACGAAGACAATCTGTTCGTTTGCTTGAATTCCTCAAAAATTTCCAGCGATTTTGCCAAAGAATTAGACAATCAATTGAAAGGCCTATTAAGCGCCGCGTTATCAAAAAATAAATGGTTCAGAGGAAAGTTCGGAGAATATATATCGGTCGTCTGTCCGAGCAAGGTTTATTCGACGATGGTTATTACAGGAACGGGCAGTGTTGCCGCAAGCAAAGATGCGCAAAAACTGGGCGGAACAATATCATCCATTATGAATAAACTGAAGATTGGTAAAGCCGGCCTATTCTTAGAGGGCGATCCAAAAAATGACATTCTTGCAAATATAGCTCTTGGATTTGAATTAAAGTCCTGGACATTTGACAAGTATAAAACGAAGAAATCGGACTCATGGTCTTGCAAAAATTTAGCTCTTGAGATTATTTCCGCGTCTAGCAAAGAAGTAAAGAAAATTTATGATACGCAGCTAGCGCCGCTTTACGCCAGTATAACAGATGCGCGCGCTTTAATAAACGAACCGGCTAACGTTATTTGTCCAGAGACTTTCGCAAAACATGCAAAGGGACTTAGTTCTTTAGGACTTGACGTAAAGATTTTGTCGAAATCTGATATGGCTAAACTTGGTATGAATGCCCTGCTTGGGGTCGGTCAAGGAAGCGTAAATGAACCTAAAATGGCAGTAATGAAGTGGGAAGGGGCAAGCAAAAGCAGTCCGTGGATTGCCTTTGTTGGAAAAGGACTTACATTTGACAGCGGAGGCATATCAATAAAGCCCTCGCGTAACATGGATCAAATGAAAAGCGACATGTCAGGCGCCGCTATAGTTTTAGGCCTTATGCGCACGATTGCCATGAGGAAAGCGTCGGCTAACGTCATTGGTGTTATGGCTTTGGTCGAAAATATGCCGTCCGGACATGCTCAACGCCCAGGGGATATCGTAAAAACAATGTCCGGCCAAACGGTTGAAATCTTAGACACAGACGCTGAAGGGAGGTTGGTGTTATCTGACGCGCTTTGGTATACTTTCGATAAATTTAAACCCAAAGCAATAGTAGACCTTGCAACTCTTACAGGTTCTATACAAATTGCGTTGGGTTGTGAGTTTGCAGGACTTTTCTCTAACAACGACGATCTTGCAAAAAAGCTGATGGAATCCGGTGAACGCGTAGGTGAGAGATTGTGGCGTATGCCTTTATCGGAAGAGTTTGATCGGCAGATTGACTCTGACGTAGCGGACATGAAAAACCTCGGCAAGGGCAAAGCCGGGAGCAGCACGGCTGCCCATTTTTTGCAAAGGTTTATAGGCGACACTCATTGGGCGCATCTTGATATCGCCGGAGTCGCTTACTTGGAAAACGAGACAGATCTTTCTTGCAAAGGGGCAACTGGCTATGGGATCCAGCTTCTAAACGAATTTATCATGCGACATCATGAAAAATGAAAAAGACGGGACGATTTTGTGGGAAGCAAAAGAGCTTAAAGATATGTTTGGCTCTTTTTCATGCGATAACGGCTCGTTCTTTGGCGTGCAAAGCGTATCCATAGACAGTAGGACTGTTGGGGAGTTGGGGCTTTTTTTTGCGATAAAAGGAATAAATAACGATGGCCACGACTATGTCGATCGGGCTTTCGATAACGGAGCTTGCGCAGCTGTTGTAAGTCGCGCTCTTCACGGAAAATCATATAATACCCCCAACGTTTTCGTTGTTGACGATACTTATGGTGCTCTGTTGTCTTTGTCAAAAGCAGCGCGGGCCAGATTCCAAGGTAAAGTGGTTGAAATAACGGGAAGCGTCGGTAAAACAACAATTAAAGAAATGCTGGCCTATCTCTTGGGCCTCCAGTCTCATTGCCACGCTTCGCCAAAGAGTTTTAACAATCGGTATGGCGTTCCTTTAACATTGGCTAATATGTCGAGACACGACGATTATGCAATAATCGAAGCGGGGATGAGCAATTTTGATGAGCTCAAGTCTTTAACTGAGCTTATTTTACCCGATATTTCTTTTATTTCTTCAATTTGCAATGCTCATATAGGCAACTTTAAATCGCTGATGGATATAGCAAAAGCGAAATCCGAGATTTTTTCCTGCTTCCGGGGAAAGGGCGTAAGCTTGATTCCGAGCGACAGTCCATTTTTTGATTTTCTTTATAAAGCTGCAAAATCTCAAGGAATAAAAGACGTTTTTTCTTTTGGCGAAGCAAATCGGGCTGACGCTAAGCTAATAGAATCGCGCATGGAGCAAAATTGGCTGTCAGTAACGGGCTCAATTTTTGGGCGCGAAGTCCGTTATAGACTTGACACATCCGGCGAGCACTGGATTAGCAACTCTTTGGCCGTTTTGGCCTTGGTTCACCTTATCGGTGGCGATATGGAACAAGCTGCAGAAAATTTCTTCGGTTTCAAGCCTATTGAAGGAAGAGGAAAACGGCACAAAATTAAAACAAAAAAAGGTATTGAGTTTTTGTTAATAGACGAAAGCTATAACGCAAACCCTGAATCTATGGCAGCTGCGTTGCGCAATCTTGGCAAGATAAATACGGGGGCAAATCGACGTATAGCCATTATCGCTGATATGAAAGATCTTGGCGAACAAAACGTGAAATTGCACTTAAGTTTGTTGCCGGTTATTGATAAATATAACATTGATGTTGTCTTCGCCTGTGGAGATTTGATGCTAGAGTTGTATAAATTTATCCCTGCCGACAAACAAGCCGGATGGTTTCCTTCGGTCAACCGCATGATTGCCGAGTTTTCGTTGGAAGATTACGTAAAAAACGGCGACGTTATAATGGTAAAAGGATCGCATGGCATGAAAGGAAATAAAATCGTTGACGAGCTGCTGAAACTGCAAAATGATATATAACATAATCGTCCCCTATATCAGGGAATTTTCCTTACTAAATGTACTGAGATACATAACCTTCCGCACAGCTGCGGCTTTTTTTACTTCTTTGGCTATAGCGCTGATTGTCGGTCCAATCTTAATAAGACGGCTTAAAAAAGCAAAGCAACCAATCCGTGACGATAGTCTTACATTTCACAAAACTAAAGGAGGAACTCCTACTATGGGCGGAGTGATAATTTTGTTGTCATGCTTGGTCGGTACGTTTCTGTGGTCAGATTTAAAGAATGTATTCATTTGGTTAATTGTCTTCGTTACGCTAGGTTGCGGGCTTATTGGCTTTTCAGATGATTATCTTAAGATTGCCCGCAGCAATTCTAAAGGCCTTCCCGGGCGTTATAAGTTTTGGCTGCAAGTTGCGGTTGCTTTGATTTTTTTCGTAAGTTTACAAATTTTGGTTCCTCACGAATTTTCCATGAAATTAATGTTTCCGTTTCTAAAAAATGCCTGCTTGGATTTGGGATGGGGATATGCATTTCTGGCGGTTTTTATCGTTGTAGGCGCCTCTAATGCGGTAAACTTAACCGATGGACTTGATGGTCTTGCTATCGGCCCGACAATTCTGGTCGCCGGATGTTTGGGAATAATGGCTTACCTTGCCGGACATGCGATTTTTGCAAAATATCTTCAAATATATTATGTGCCTGGTGCAGGTGAACTCACTGTTTTTTGTGGCGCGCTTGTAGGCGCCGGCATTGGATTTCTGTGGTTTAATGCCCCACCGGCAGAAATTTTTATGGGCGATACCGGAGCTTTAGCGATTGGCGGCGCGCTTGGCGGCATTTCCACTATTACCAAAAATGAAATAGTTCTGGCAATCGCGGGAGGTCTGTTTGTTATTGAAACTTTATCAGTAATGATTCAGGTAGCCTCGTTCAAACTCAGAGGAAAAAGAGTTTTCTTAATGGCGCCAATACATCATCATTTTGAAGAAAAGGGATGGAAGGAGCCAAAAATAGTAATTCGGTTTTGGATCATTTCTATAGTATTTGCTCTGTGCAGTCTAATGACGCTGAAGATAAGATGATTACGGCAAATAACTGCAGAGGAAAGGTCATTTACGTGCTTGGGCTTGGAACAAGTGGTCATGGGGCGTTAAAGTCGCTTCTGGCGGCAGAAGCGGTTGTGTTTTCATGGGACGATAACGCCGACAGTCGTGTGCCGATAGAAGGAGTAACTTACGTCGATCATAATAATTTAAATCTGCAGGAAATAGATCTTCTTGTCGTAAGTCCGGGAATAAATGTGTTCTGGCCGAAACCTCACCCCGCTGTGATGTATGCGCGTAAGCATATGATTCCAGTCATATGCGACATTGATTTGTTTATGCACAACAAACCGGCCAAAGCGGGATGCATAGGGGTTACCGGCACAAACGGAAAGTCTACTACGTCATCGCTAATCGCCCATGTAATTAATTCTGCCGGCGGAATCAAAGCTGCTGAAAGTTACATAAATAAAGCTGTTGTCAGCGGAAATATCGGCGCCTCGGTTTTGGATCAGCCAATTCTTTCAAAAGGAGAGACTTACGTTGTCGAATTATCATCTTACCAACTTGAACTAATGGAAGCGTTTGATTTTGAGTTTTCAGTCATCTTAAACATAACTCAAGATCACCTGATTCGGCACAAAAACATGTTTGGTTACGCCAATGCCAAACAAAACATTTTCCAAAACCTCAGCTTTGGCGGATACGGGATAATTGGTCAGGATGATCAGTACTGCCGCGAAATATACGGCTCGTTTTCGGATTGTAAACGACTTATCCCAATTTCTGCTTGTATTGTTCCCGAAAAAGGTGTGGGTTGGGATAAAGACCATTTAATAGACAACATTAACGGTAAGCGCATTTCCGTTCTTAGCCACAAAGAAACTGGTATGCTCGATGGGCGTCACAATTACCAAAATATCGCTGCCGTCTATGCCGTTTGTCATAACAAGGGAATTAGTAGCACAGATTTCTTATCAGCCCTTCAGTCTTTTGAACCACTGCGTCATCGTCAAGAGATCGTTGATCGGTCTATGCCTTTTAAGGTTATAAACGACAGCAAGGCCACAAATCTGGATGCTTGTGTAAAGGCGCTTGAGAATGCGAATAATATCTACTGGATTGCCGGAGGACTTGCAAAAAGTCTTGATTTTTCAGCGCTTAGTGGAAATCATCTCAAAAACGTCAGAAAAGCGTTCCTTATAGGCGACTCGGCAGATCTCATGTCAAAGTTTCTCGGTCAGCAAAAAGTAGATAACGAAATCTGCGGAACGCTCGAAGTTGCAACAAAAAAAGCTCTTGAGACGGCATATATCGAGTATAAACAATCGAAATGTGAGGATGTATCAGTAATATTGGCGCCAGCCTGCGCAAGTTTTGACCAGTTTAAAGGATTTGAATGCCGAGGCGACAGCTTTGTTGAGCTCGTTAGGTCTTGGTGGGCAGGCTGCAAAAATGGATAATACGACGACGACCAAGTTTTCCCGCGCTGACAGAAGTCTAATCGGTATTTGGTGGTGGACAGTTGACCGATGGGCGCTTACGGCTGTGTTCATCGCGCTGACAACCGGCGTTCTATTCAGCTTCGCTTCTACTCCGATGGTTGCGGTTAAAATCGGACTGCCACAGTTCTATTTTGTTAAGCGACATTTGCTTTACACGGCAATGAGCATAGCGACAATAATTGCCGTTTCTCTGCTTGAAGTGAAGGGAATGCGCCGTTTGGCGGTCATAATTTTTCTTTTTAGCGCAATATTGGTGGTTTTAACTCCTTTTTTGGGAACGGAAATAAAAGGAGCTCGACGTTGGATTAAGCTGGGCTTGTTTACGATGCAACCATCCGAGTTTGTAAAGCCGTCTTTTGCGGTTTTGTCAGCATGGATGTTTTCAGAACAAAGTTTTAATAGTGACTTTCCAGGCAAAAACATTTCTCTTATTCTTTACATTTTACTGGTTCTTTTATTAGCACTGCAACCCGATATGGGGATGATATTTGTATTTTCTGCGATTTGGTTTGGTCAACTTTTTTTAACAGGAATCTCGCTTATTTCGGCCATACTTGTATGCGGCATTGGTCTTTTGGGAGTTTGCGCTTCATATTGGTTGTTCCCATATGTTGCAAGCCGTATCGACAGATTTTTGGATCCCGGTGCAGGAGATTGTTACCAAATCAATCGTTCGATTGAGGCCTTCAGGAATGGAGGGTGGTTTGGAGTTGGCCCGGGCGAAGGCATAATAAAAAAATACCTTCCTGATGCACACGCCGACTTTGCTTTCTCGGTAATAGGGGAAGAATTTGGCGCTCTAGTGTGCGTGCTTATAGTCGCTCTTTATTCCTTTATCACGTTTAGAGTTCTAGTTGCTTCTTTAAAAAGCAAAGACATGTTTGTATCGTTTGCTTTGTTTGGGCTGACAGTAAATTTCGCTCTGCAGGTGATTATTAATATATCGTCATGTCTGCGCTTGATTCCAACAAAAGGAATGACTCTGCCTTTTATTTCTTACGGCGGTTCGTCTATGATATCTATAAGTATCTGCATGGGCATGGTTCTTGGGTTGTCAAGGAAGCGACCCATGGTGCTTGAGTGATCTGCATTAAATCAGGGCTGCTAAAAACAGAGCATGGTTTTTTTACGTGTCGTAGAGGGAACAGTATCGGCGAGTACGATTCGTTGAATTGCAGTTTCACTGTTGGCGACAATCCGGAAAACGTTAGGCAAAACCTTGATATCGTCTGCAAAACCGTTGGACTGAAAGAAGGTAAGTTAGTCGTTCTTGATCAAGTTCACGGCCAAGAGGTTCTAACTTTAAACGATTCAAACTGTGATGATTACATCGGCTGCAACAAACTGCAACGCGCCGACGCCATAGTTACTTCTGTACCAGATCTTGGCGTAGGTATATTAACGGCAGATTGCGCGCCTGTTTTATTCCACGATGGCAAAAACCAAGTCATAGGCGCTGCGCATACCGGGTGGCGCGGAGCTTTCAGCGGCGTTATTGAATCCACTATAGCTGCCATGAAAAATATAGGGGCAAAAACCGAGGCTATAAGCGCAGTAATTGGCCCCTGCATACATCGGGAATCTTATTTTGTCGGTCCAGAGATGCTGAACCTATTTGTAAATGATAATCAGAACAATAAAGCTTTTTTTCAACCTGAAAATGGCAAACTCTTTTTTGATCTTCCTGGATATGTAAGGAAAAGGATTGGCGACGCCGGTCTAACAGACATTAGTACGATCGACGTTGACACTTTTATAGACGAAAACTTTTTCAGCTATCGCAGAAACAGTTTGAAAAAGAGGCCTGTCAACTGCGGAAGACAAATCTCAGTAATTTATTTAAAAAAATACTAGCTTTTTGTATAATTTGTTTTGTAAATCACATTATCAAAGCTGAAATGAAAATAAAGTGGCGTGATTGGCTGCAAGAAAAAAGATCGGAGTTTAATATTGAGTTTAGTAACAGCTTTCTTTGCTTGCTGATGCGTTTTTCCGATAAGCGCGTAGAGTTTTACGGGGCAAATTATTTTGCTTTTGGTTTTTTTGGCTCGATTGTTTATGCAATGCTATTTTTCTTGCAGCAGAAACATTCTTCTTACTTTTTTTTGAACGCAATTATACGCGCAATAGCATTGATAATAGTAATAATTACCCTCATTTATCCGGCATGGAAAGAGAGTTTACGCCGATATTTCGCATTCTTTTGGCACATAACGCTAGTGTATTGTTTGGTCTTGCTGCCAGTTTACTGTACGCTTCAAGACCACGTCTCTTCTTTGTGGCTGACCAATCTGCTACTGGGATTTTTTTTATTAAGTATACTCGCGGATTGGCTGACTTTTGTGATACTGCTCATTTTGGGCTCTGCCGCCGGCGTTGCTATTTTTCATTACATATACGGCCTGGAATCTTGCCATACAGAAAACTTCTGGATTTTGGCGTACTTATACGTCTTTGTAATTGTGATCGTTGTGATCTTCTTGTCGCAAAAAAATAAAATGAATAATGAAAAACTATCAGCGCTGAAATTTGCTACAAACATTGTAGCAAATGAGCTGGGATCCCCTGTGGCGGATATGGAAATGGAAGCGAATGTCATTTTAAAAAAAATAGACGCAATTATTGGTACATTAGCAAAAACACCAGAGTTTGAAGCCCCTAAAGCCCAATTGGATTTGCTGAAAAATGAATGTGCAAATATGGCCAAAATAAGCGTTGACACAAAGAACAAAATGTCGTTTTTGGTGAACAACTTAGACGTACTAAATAATAATGCCTCCACTATAAATTTGACCAATGTATCAGCGATTCAGTGCATTAATCTGGCGTTATCGCATCCTTTTTTATCTGACGCAGACAGGGAAAAAATAAGTTTTAACGAGCCTATTATCGATATCAACATAAAAGGAGATCGGTACTTAATTATGAACGCGATCTTGAACCTGATCATCAAGTTATTAGATGACGCGAACCAAGAAAGTCGCATACAAATATATACAAATTTTTATTACGATAATGCAGCGATATATATAAAAGGCGCACCATCAAAAATAAGCGCTAAGGATGAAACCGATATTTTTGAAAAGCTAAACAGTTCAGAAAATTGCGCTCTGGGTGTTGCTATATGCGCGACAAAAAAAATAATGGATATGATCGGCGGCAGCGTCGGTTTAAACAATTTAAACAACGAATATGCTGAATTTGCTTTAAACTTTAATACAATCCATGATTAAGTGAGGTTTTGGATTTCCATCCAAGCTTTTTCATCCAAGATCTTTACGCCGAGACTCCGAGCTTGTTTGAGCTTAGAGCCTGGATTTTTGCCAGCAACCAAAAAGTCAGTGTTTGGCGATACAGATCCGGACACCTTTGCTCCAAGAGATAAAGCGCTTTCTTTTGCTTCTTTACGTCCCGTGAGCGTCAACGTTCCCGTAAATACGATCGTTTTCCCGGAAAGAGAACTGTCGGCGGTTTTAATTTCGCAATCAGTTACTGTTATGAAATTTTCAAGCTCTTTAAGTAGACTGAGGTTATGCTTTGACAAAAAAAAGGTTTTTAATTCATGGGCTACAATTGCCCCTATTCCTTCCATGTCGTTTATAGCGTCAATCTTCCCTGTTGAAGAAAAGAGATCAATCGACTTTTCCATACATGTGCGCCAATTTTCGTATCTTACATATGTTCTAGCGATTGTTCGTGAGACATATTCCCCAACATGCCGTATTCCAAGCGAAAATATAAAGCGATCGAGAGATATACGTCTTGATTTGTCGATTGCCGCCAATAGGTTGTCGGCCGATTGTCGACCCCACCCATATCTGTCGGAAAGATTTACTTTACCATCAACAACTTTTTGTTTAAGCGTAAATATATCAACCGGGGTTTTTATTATACTTGCGTTAAAAAGCTCTTCGATCACCCTCTCTCCCAGACCGACTATATCAAAGGCTTTTCTTGATATAAAATGTTTCAAACGCTCAATACTCTGGGCTGGGCAGGTCAATCCTGCCGAACAGCGCACAGCAACTTCATCGCTTTGTTTGGCAATTTCTGCGCTGCAGCTTGGGCAGGTTACAGGAAACTCGAAGGGAACAGAATCCAGGCCTCTGCGTTCAATCATAACCTCTTCAACCTTCGGTATTACTTCGCCCGCGCGTTTAACGAGAACAATATCCCCAATCCTTATATCCTTACGATCGATTTCATCTTTATTGTGCAGAGTAGCTCGCGATACTATGACTCCGCCGATATTAACTGGCTGAAGGATACCGACCGGTGTTAATATTCCCGTCCTTCCAACCTGTATTTTTATATCAAGCAGTTTTGTTGCTGCCAGCTCAGACGAAAATTTGTATGCAACCGAGTGTCGAGGGGTTTTGCTCGAAGCGCCAAGGCGTTTCTGCCAGTCCAGGCGATTTATTTTAAGCACGACGCCGTCAATGTCGTACTCAATGCGGGATCTGACTCCATTTATATGTTGATAGTACCGAATTGCATCATCCACATTGGGGCAAAGTCTGCTTGCGGAGGCAACTGTAAACCCCTGTTCTTTCAGCCAAGAAAGCGCTTCCCATTGCGTAGCGATAAACGGCCGATCCGATATAGTACAATACGCAAAAAAGACCAGCGGGCGGGACGCCGTCACCCGGCAATCAAGCTGTCTTATGGATCCGGCCGCGGCATTGCGAGGGTTTGAAAAAACAGGTTCACCTTTATCAATGCGGCTCTTATTCAGATTGAGAAAATCGTTTTTCTTAATTACAACCTCGCCGCGCACCTCGATTGTCTTGTCAGCGAGCTTAAGTTCGTGAGGAATTGACGGAATCACTTTAGCGTTAGTGGTTATGTTTTCACCTTCCTGGCCGTTCCCACGGGTCGACGCCGTTTTTAGCTTTCCTTTTTCGTACAGCAAACTAACAGATAAACCGTCCATTTTAGGTTCGGCGACGATTTCCATTGATTCCGCCGAAACATTGATCATTCCGGCCGCCCTGGAAAAAAAGCTCTCGACCTCTTGCTGCGAGAATGAATTCTCAAGCGAAAGCATTGTGTCGGCGTGCTGAACTTTCGAAAATTTGGTTTTGTTTACGCCGCTTCCTACATTTTGCGTTGGGCTATCGGGTCTTATGAGACTCGGATTAAGCCTTTCAAGTTCAATAAGATTGAAATACAGCCGATCATACTCTCCGTCGCTGATTATTGGATCATCACGCAGATAGTAAGCTTCAGAACACTCTTTAAGGCGGTCAACGAGGCGATTATATTCTTTTTCTTCCATACTTTGCGCCGCTATGCGGTATCAAAATCCGGTAAGAATTCTTTCAACCAGCTGTTTTATCGTTGGGATAAACTCATTAAGATAAAAAGGGTCTTCTGAGAATCTGAACGATTTATGCCCCGCAAAGACAAGGTTGTTTTCAACGCTTCCTCCATGCGCAACGGCTTGCAGCGTTTTTTGTATGCAAAACGACCTGGGGTCAGGCAGAATGTCAAGTATGTTATTCTGCAAATTCTGAGCCCACCCGCTGAACCGGCAAGCGCTGAGGCATCCGATGCATTGGCCTCTGTCTCTTGATATTTCTTTCGACCTTTGTTCAGTCACAAACGCCAGCGTGTTATCCGGAGTTTTAAGTGCAACCTTATAACCGTCGCCTATCCATTTTTTCGCTTGCTCCATATCATTTGAGCTCAAGTAAACTTTGCTGCCTCGATCATTGATGACAAATTCTGCGTCCAGATCTCTTTCCTCAAGCGATGAAAATTTTACTTGCCTTTTGCTTCCAGTCTCCAGTTCAGAAATAAAATTATTATTAACCGCGGAAGAATAAAATCCCGTTGGGCTAAATTTATTCAGCGCCACATCCCCCGGCTTCAAATGAACAAGCAGTCTTTTCCAAGCGTTTGAAATGGGGCTTTCTTTGGTAAGCAATGACCTCGAGCCAAACTGAAACGCCAGCTTGCCGATTTCCAAGTTGTTAATCCAATCCTTCCATTCGTTAAGCCACCAAACGCCGCCTGCCATTGTTATCGGAATGTGATCGAGCCCGAAATCACGCATTACTTTTCGTAATTTTTTCACGCGACTGTAGGGTTCTTCCGGAATATCGGGCGATTCTGCTTTGGATATTCCATTATGCCCGCCGGCCAGCCATGGATCTTCGTAAACAACCGAACCCAGCAGCTCTTTTACCTTATGGAAGGAGCGTTTATATAAAGCCTGAAAAGCGCGGACGGAAGAAACGATGGGGTGATAAAACACGCCGTATTTTGCCGCAATTTCGCCAATTTTATAGGGCAGTCCCGCTCCGCATGTAACGCCGTGTATCAGGTTTTTGGCCTTGCTCAAAATCCCGTCAAGAATCTCTCCGGTTCCACCCATTTCCCACAAAACGTTCATATGAACGCGTCCGTTGTTGTGACCGGCTATATCATGAGCTATCTTTGCTTGAGATATGCCGCCTTTTATGGCAAACTTTATCATTTCCATATGGCGTTCAAGTCTGGTTTTCCCTGTATAAGAGGGTATTACCGTCTTCCCATTTTCATCTTGATAATCGGCATTAACGCCGGAAAAAGTTCCAATCCCGCCGAATTTTGCCCAATTTCCGGCAGTAACTCCGTTCGACACAGCGATTCCTTTGCCTCCTTCAATTATCGGCAAAATTTCCTTACCCGACATAGAAATCTTTTCAATTTTAAACAAACCGTCTCCTTTTTGACTGATCCGGACTATTTTGTCGAAAGAACATAACATACTCCGACATTTGATTAAAGTCAGCCGAGATGCGATATAATTAAGCCGCATATCGTTACAAAAAATCAAGCTATTGTTAAGCCAGAGCATACAGAGAAAAAGTATTGTTTAAGTGATAATCGGCTCGTTTGCAACTATTGCCGGATTGTTTAAAATTGGCGTTTGGAGGAGGGTAAAAGCAAGCCAGGCTTGAACGACGGACGCCTCCCGATGCGAATATAATTCAAGTTAGCGGCTGATATCGCCGATGTACAGCCGGAAGACAGCAAGGCGCTTATAGTAAAACATTGCGCAACCTTGGCGGTTCCGATCGAAAAAGTAACGCTTGTTTGCTTGCTGCTCACAACCAACGCTAACGAAGAATGTTTTGGTGAAGTATACAAATTATAAAAGAACAACCCCCTTCAGCAATATGATTCAAGAGCGGTCTATAGTAAGTTAACAGATATGATATAATGTTCGAACGATCTGAAGAGAATTAGATATGCGGAGATACTTAGACCCAAAGAATGATTTTGCATTCAAGAGACTGTTCGGCACAGAGA
>JAIRWN010000011.1 GCA_031268985.1 Holosporales bacterium | reverse complement strand
GACCGTCTTTTTTCAGGAAGTTGTACTCCATTCCTACAAGAACATAAGGAATAAAATAATTCCCGAGCTTAATACCTACCCTATACGATAATCCGCATGAAAAATCGTCAAAATTTACCTGCAGTGTTTCTGCGTACGCCACAATTTACCTATCAACAGCATATGAGAGGGATGCTCATTCAGGCTTTTCCGGGATTGTTTTTAAAATATGAAACTGTGCGCGTGTTTACTTCCAGATTGATCTACGTATATTTCGAAATAAGCCAAACGAAACCAGAGAAATCAATTTTATACGAGACCTAAGTATTGAGGGAACATTTCCGCCTGCAGAGCCCCCCACCTAATCCAGCATTTCACGTCATTCACGGCAGCTTGTTGTACGCTAAGCACCTTCACGAACACTTTTAGCCGCATCACATGCTTATCTTTTGGACAAACACAAAAAATGGACCTCAATCTCAGAACAGCATAACGACGCCGAAGCGTGTGGTGAATTTTTTGTAACGCAGAATCATTTTGGCCGTATTTCCATAGACAGTCGGGAGTCCAAGAGGAACGGCTCCGTCAAGCCACGGGGTCTCTGTTCGAAAATTGTTAACAACCCTTTTATTCAAAGTCCAAAGGCAATCACAGCGGAATCTGAAATGTTCAAGAAACTCAAACTCAAAACCTACGCCTAAGCGCGTACTTTGGAACCTTCTTCTCCCTTCCATATTGTAAGCGCGTACTTCAGTACGAGTCTTATGAACGTCGACACCCCCTCCCAGACCTTGAAAATCAATTATATCGCACTCTGTGAACTGGGAACTGCCGTTGCCTCTCAAAGAATTATGTTCTACTCCGGCAAGAAAGTAGGGAATGAAATAATTCCAAACCTTAAGACCAACTCTGTAAGACAAGCCGCAGGAAAAATCATCAAGCAGAGAATCTTTTTGTTGAATCTTTCTGTAACCAACTCGAAAACAATCGGCTTCCACGGATATGCGGAACCTTTTAAAAATGCTGAGCTCCAGTCCCAACACCACTCCATCGCCGTTTCCGGAACTGCGCGCCGACAAATCATTGTATGTAGTGCGAAGAACATATCTATTGTTTGCTAAATTGCCACTAGGAACACCCACCGTGGTAGTTGTTCTACGGCTAACCATCCAACCGGCTCCATCAACTCCAACCGCACCCATCGGATGATCAGGGATAAAATACTTAGGTTCAAGAGCGGCATTCGAGTTTGAATAGCTGCCCATATAGCCTAAATAAAGCTGCAGAAGACGCCCTGACCTTTCCGCCTTGCAGCAAGACGAAGCAAGCGTTCCAAAAACTAGGGCAAGACATGCTAGAGAGCGGCGGTAATGGCTACCCCCCCCCCCCGCTCTGATTATCAATAATCCCATTCATCTTCACAGGACTTAAAAACATCTCCTGAAACGTAACTAAATAATGCCCACAAATCAAGTTATTTGAAGCACCAACTCAGACACAATAAGTGCCTTAAGCGTTAGGTTAGGGTTCCGCATCTGCAAGATCTTCTATTAGAATTTTTATTTGTTTTTTACCTTTCCAAAAGTCACATTTAGCGGCGCCTAAAACGTCGACCCTTTTACCAACGTTCAGATGCAGCATATATTCGCCGAGACTAGTCTCCATGCCATTAAAAAGATATCCCAAAATGGTTTTACCGCTCTCATCGGCCAAGACACATCTTATATGTTTTTCTTTTAAAACTTCGATGCGGATGGCAATCAGCCTTGGAAACATAAATCTTGGAGCCGGGTTGCCTACTCCAAAAGGCTCAAGCTTAAGAATATCTGAAAACAGCCGCTCATTTAAGGCTGATAAAGACAAAAACCCGTCAATCTTAACTGTCGGATCCGCAGATTTAAAATCCGCAAATACATCGTCAAGAAATTTTTCGAACTTGTTTATTGCGCCTGCGTGTACAGAGAATCCCGCCGCCATTTTATGACCGCCGCCATTGGACAATATTCCTTCGTTTACCGCTTTTTGAATAACGCTCCCAATATCAATGCCGTCTACTGACCTCGCAGACCCTTTGCAAATGTCTTTGCATAAACTGATTATGAACGAGGGTTTATTGTATTTTTCTTTTAATCTGCTTGCGACAATGCCGATAATCCCCGGATGCATGTTTTCATCGGAAATCAATATATACTTTTTATCAGTGAGCACTCCTTCGGCCAACGCCAGATTCTGATTTTCGATCTCTTTACGCTTATCATTAATTTGGCTAAGTTTTTTGGCAAGATCACACACTTCGTTAGGAATTTCGCTGATAAAAAAATCGACCGCTAAGGCCGAGTTGTCCCCAACCCTTCCCGCAGCGTTAATTCTGGGCCCTAGAATAAATCCCAAATGCCCGGCGCTCTCAATATTTTCAAGGCCTGCCGCTTCTGCCAAGCAGGTCAAGCGTCTGTCTTTTTTCTCGCGGAGCATCTTAAGCCCATGAAAAACATATGCTCGGTTTAAACCGGTAAGGCGCATGACGTCGCAAACTGTCGCTAACGACAGCATCCCGAAGTATTCTTTGAGATCCGGTTCTGTTAACAACCTATCTTTATAAAAATTTTCAGAACGCAACTTGCGATTTATGGCAATCAAGACCATAAACACCAGCCCTGCAGAGCACAAATCCTTAAGATCCTGTTCCGGCCGATCGGGCCTTTGCGGATTTATGAAAGCTGAGCTGTAAGGCGCCGTATCTCCGACTTTATGATGATCGATTATTATCATCTCAATACCGCTGTCTCGGGCAAATTCCGCTTCTTTAATATTGCCGGTGCCGCAGTCAACCGATATGACCAACGAGCTGCCGCCACTCTTTATTTTTGTCAGCCCCTGATAATTTAATCCATACCCCTCAGTTAACCGATCAGGAATGTAGAACGAAACATTGTTGTATCCAATGGAGCGAAAAAATCTTATAAAAAGCGATACGGAAACTGTTCCGTCTACATCATAATCTCCCCATATGTAAATTTTTTCATTCCGCTTTAGCCCCTGGGTTATCCTGTCAACAGCTTTGTCAACGTCTTGCAAGCGGCTTGGATTCGGCATCAATGCCGCAAGTGTATGACTAAAAAAGGCAGTCGCCTTGTCCGGAGTATCTATCCCTCGGTTAAAAAGAATTCTCGCAACCAGTTCAGTAGAATTAAGTTGCGATTGAAATTCTGACAGGCGCGCCTGATTGATTTGGGGAAGCTCCCACGTTCGTCCCGTAACCGAACGCTTAAAGAATTCCAGGATGATTTCCATAAATTATAAAAAGTAAAATATGACAAATCCAATGATTATCAGAAATAAGGATCCAAACGCTATTTTATTAAGATAGTTGTTGATGAACGATTCTATCGCTCCGCCATAGCGCCAACATAACCCGCTCAGCAAAAAAAATCTCAGCGATCTTGCGATCAATGAGGCGCAAAAAAAAACTTTTAAATCGATTTTTGCCGCCCCGCTTGCGATTGTGACGATTTTGTAAGGAATTGGCGTTATTCCTTTTATGGAAATCGCCCAAAATGCCCAATCTTGAAGCTCTTTGATTAAGCGCTCAAATGAACTGCGATATCCGTAAAGATCAAGCAGTTTGCCCCCTATACCTTCAAACAGCGAGCATCCTATCCAATATCCGAGAAACCCTCCTATAACTGAGGCAAACGTACACCAAAGCCCATAAATCCAGGCTTTATCTCTTTTGCTCAAACACATCGGGACGAGAAGAATATCCGGCGGAGCAGGAAAAAACGAGCTCTCCGCGAACGATACGGCAATCAACCACCAAATCGCACTCGGACTCTGCGCCTTACCAATAACCCAGTCATAAAGTTTACTCAAGGCAAGGCCTATGATTTAGATATGCCATTTCCCTATCATTAAGTATGAACATAAGCAAGTATCGCACAAATTACGGCAAATAAGCGACAGGCTTGTGTCTTTACGCAGGATAATGTATCATGGCAACCGTGTAACTTTGCTTGTGCAAAGGTTTAATTGAATATTCAAGAAATGTTTAAAAAAGGCGTCGAGTTTTTATTCATAACCGTACCGAAATGGCAGGGCGTATTGGCAAATAAGTTATGTCGGTTTCGATGCAAATATATGTTTAATTATATAGGCCGTAATAACGTCTGTGACGTCTCAGTTTCTATATCAGAGGAAAATTTATGTCACGTAAAATGTTTATCGATGCCACTTGCCTTGAAGAGGTCAGAGTGGCGACTACTAAAGATGGGGATTTAAAGGAATTTGAAAGCGAAAATACCGCAAAGGTCAGGAAAAAAGGCAATGTATATCTGACGAAAGTTCTCAGGGTTGAGCCGTCTTTGCAGGCTGTTTTTGTTGACTATGGAACCGAACGTCATGGTTTCTTAAGCCTTAACGATATACATTCGGATTACTATCAAATACCGATTGACGATAAGAAAGAGTTCGAAAAGCACCTTGCCGAAATAGCAGAAAAAAGCAATAAGAACGAAGAGAAGACGCCAAGCTTCGAGCTTGACGAGCAGCTGCGCTCTGAGGAGAGTAATGATTTAGACGACATTGTCGATGACCCTGAGGGGATTTCTTCCGATATTGTCGAGTCGCAAGAGCAGTCCGGCGCTAATTCGGAGGATGAGATCGAGAAATTTAAGCATAGATTTTACCGAAAATATAAGATTCAGGAAGTAATAAAGCCGGGTCAGATATTACTTGCTCAAGTCATCAAGGAGGAACGCGGCAACAAATGTGCCGCGCTTACTACTTATATATCGCTGGCAGGGCGTTACTGCGTTTTCATGCCAAATTCCGGGAAACCTGACGGTATTTCTCGCAGAATCAGCGACTTAAAAGACAGGGTAAGAATCCGCGAAATACTCAATGAGTTCCGCCCATCCCATTTTGGAAGCATAGTCATCCGTACATCCGGCACATCAAGCAGTATTCAAGAAATCGAACATGATTACGAAGGATTACTGCGCCTTTGGAATGAGATAAGGGAAACTACGATGAATTCGACCGCTCCATGCTTAGTCCACGAAGAAGAAAGTTTTGCTAAACGTATAATAAGGGATTTATATGCTCAAGATACTCAAGAAGTATTTATAGACGGTGAAGAAGTCTACAAACAGGTTAAGCAATTCATAAAGTCAGTAATTCCTCATCACACAAGACGAATAAAGCTATATAAAGATCGAAAAGAACCGCTTTTTTCCGCTTATAAAATAAATGAACAAATCGAAAAGATATATCAAACAGAAGTCCCTTTGAAATCCGGCGGGTATTTGGTTATTCATCCAACTGAAGCCTTAATTGCGATAGATGTTAATTCCGGCAAGGCTACACGAGAACGCAATATGGAGGAAACCGCTTTTAAAACAAACCTTGAAGCGGCAGAAGAAATTGCAAAACAGATAAGGCTCAGGGACTTGTCGGGGCTTATTGTCGTTGACTTTATAGATATGAGGGACAAACGACATGTGAGTGAAATAGAGGCCAAAATGAAGGAAGTCTTGAAAGAAGACCGCTCGCGTTCACGTATAGCCAAAATGAGTCAATTTGGACTTTTGGAAATTTCTCGTCAGCGCTCGCGTCCAAGCATTGTCGAAAATACTGTTATGCGTTGTTCGCACTGCCATGGCTCCGGCATAGTCAAATCGGACGAATCTTTGGCAATTCACTTAATTCGCGAGCTCGAGACCGAACTGAGCAAGTCGTCAAGCGCAACCGGTATTACCGTGTCTGTGTTACCGGAGTTCGGGTCCTATCTCTTAAATCACAAAAAGAAAAACGTAAGCGCAATCGAGGATAAATTTGGAATTGGTATAATTTTCAATTCGGACGCATCTCTCGGCGCATCAAAATACAAGCTTAATAGTAAGCAGACGGTCGAACAGTCTCAGCCTGTTTCTGATAAAAAAAACACAAACGCGATTGGTTCTAATAAAAATAATGCTGCGACAAATGTAGCAATCATCGACAATAGCAGGCGACATAAAGCCGCTATTAAGTCGTTGACAGAAATCGGAAATACAACCCAAGGAGCGGGTCTGCCTAATATTTCTTCTGTAGAAAATGAGAATACGCGTCGAGCAGACGTTTCAAATGACGACATTCCCAGGTTTGCATTGGCAGGAAGTAACACGGATGGTTTCGGGGTCGGTCAAAAACAGCCGAAGAAAAACCCTGCTCGCAGAAGAAGAAATCCAAATAGGTCAGTGATTTTGTCGGAGCAGCCTGCGCCGAGCGCAGGCGGTGAAATCAGCGCTGGAGCCTTGCCCGATCTTGAAAGGTTATCAAAGGACAATCCTCCCGAGTTCTCTGTCCCTCCTAAGCAAGGGTGGTGGAAACGCATTTTGAAATAAAGCAGCCCTTAAAGCTGGCTCGATTTAGGGTCTTTCCAACTGTCATTTTGTTGCTCGCATGTACTAAAAAGTCTGCGAGTCAAGCCTTTGATTTTTGTTAGAATAAGAACGACCGGCACGTCGTCACGGCCTTTTCAGCTAATTCAAGCTGTAACTCTTGTCTTTTCAGAATATCGACAACGCTCACTAATTTGATTGGCAGCTGATGATTAACCTCGTATTTGGTGCGGTCGAGAAGACTCGAACTTCCACGAATTTCTTCACAGCGCCCTCAACGCTGCGCGTCTACCAGTTTCGCCACGACCGCTTAGTAACCACTAAATAACAAAAACTGCCATGATCGGCAATTTATTATTTGATGGTGATATTTTGATCGTTTCTGCTACTCTGCAGCGTTAAGGATATAAACAAATATGGGAAGTCTTATATTTTTGGCGACAATAGTTGTTTTATTATTAATCCGCTTGAGCGCGGTTATGGGAATAAGGCCGGCAAAGAAAAATGGCTTTTCTTCCGCTGATGAGAATAGCAATGTCATAGAGGTCGAAGCAACCGAAGTCGGCTCGCAAGAATCCGGCGAAATTAACAATCGGTATAAGTCTGAAAGCATCATCATTTGTGGGCGAAAGTTTGACAAAGGTTTATTCCTTAAGGGGGCAGAAAAAGCGTTGGAGGCCGTTGATCAGGCATTTAATGAAGGAAATGAGAGCAAGCTATGCAGGCTTTTGGATGGTTCGATTCTGGACTCTTTTTTGTCTTCTGTTCAAGAAAGAAATCGCCGTGGTGAAAAGTTAGAAAACTTGCTTTTATCGATAAAAAAGTCCGAAGTATTGGATGTGACCTGCGTTGATAAAAAGGTGAAGGCCTCTGTTCTTTTCGAACTTGAGCAGACAAAGATCTTACGGAACAAAAACGGTGAGATAATTGATGGAGATGCAGATTATGTGAGGACAATCAAACAAGTTTGGCAATTTGAGCAACCGCTTAGTGCCGATTTCATCCAATGGAAACTAACATCAATATCAAACAGTCAATAAATTTGAAATTATAAATTCGGAAGCGGCAAGCTCTATCGGAGAGGTCATGAAAAAAGAGTAAAGAAAGAGCGCGATTCCAAGGCCGTTAATTGTTGTTAAATATGATGCGGGGTGGCCGGAGTTTTTTAATGAAGAAGCTGAAAAAAATTAAAGGATTATGGGAGATAATGTCGTCGACATTCAACATGTCGGATCTACGTTCGTTCTTGGCCTTTCTGCAAAACCAATTATTGACATGATACTTGTAACTGACGACCTTGAAAGAGCAAGGTTACGTTTAGCCAGTAGCTATTTAGGATATCGTTATAAAGGTGAATATAATTTGCCTTTTAGGGATTTGTACGGAAAAATGGAACGTATGAAATTTATTTTCATGTTCATCAAGTCGGGAATCCTGAGATTACTTTGAATTTAATTTTAGGGATTTTTTACGAAGCCATAGCTAAGACAAAAGAGGGTTTTTGCAGGCTGTTGCAAGTTGTCGAAACTTGGACAAAAGTAAGGATGCGTGCAGATAGTTTGTTTGCTATCGCGTTAAAAGAGCAATATTGTATTGCCAAGCGCTGATGACACGAGAAAAATCAATCTATTTAAGAGAACTAGATATAGGAGCGCTATTTATGGCTTGGGCAGCATCGGAAGACTGATTCTGCGATTATATCTAGAACAAAAAAGTAATCTTCCAACTATGCTCTCGTCATTGATTAACTTTTATGAAAATGTTAGTAAGTATTAGCGCGGAGCGTAGCGCAGCCTGGTAGCGCACCACGCTGGGGGTGTGGGTGTCGTGGGTTCAAATCCCGCCGCTCCGACCATATTATCAGCTGAGTATTTGTCAATGTCCGGATGGTGTTTTGCTTTCTTGGTCTTTGTTTTAGCTTGCGTTTCAATTATTGATTGTAAAATAATGAGAATCCCCGACGAACTGAATATAGCTCTGGCCGGATTGGGCATTGCCGGCAAGCATTCCATCATAAGCGCTTTAGAGGCCGCAAGTATTCTGTTTATTTCTCTGCTCTGCATGTTTTTTTTACTCAGACTGCTTAAGAAAAATTGGTTGCTCGGTGGCGGCGACATTAAAATGCTGGGCGCGGGAACTCTTTGCTTGGAGCCGAGTTATATTCCGGTATTTCTGATACTGACAGGCATAGCCGGGATTTTTTCCGGTCTTTTGAGTAAATCGCGAGTATTCCCGTTTGCTCCGGCAATAAGCATAGGGTTATTGCTTACTTTAAGCATTATGGACATAAAAGGTGATTTTGCGCCATTTGCGGCTGCGCATGCCGCTGTTCAAAATGGTCAACCAAAAAAATATCAACTAAAAAAAGGGGTTAGCGTGTCAGGAAACAATCAACTTGAATGCATATACATAAAGGCCAAGAGTCAACCGGCCAAAAGAATTATCATTTTGATGCATGGCTATGGCGCAGACGCAGAAGATATGACGCCTATTGCCCAAGCAATGGGCGATGCAATAGACGATGCAGATATTTTCGTGCCTGACGGCTTTGATTTGTGTGATGAAAATCCAACCGGGCGCCAGTGGTTCGATTTGAGGGGAATGGGAAAATCTGAAGAATGGCGCCTTGGCATAGATGCTTCAGCAAAGAAATTGAATGAAAAAATAGATATGCTGTTAAAGCAATATAAATTGGATGACTCAAGGTTGTGTCTTGCCGGCTTTTCCCAAGGCGCGATGATGGCTTTGCATGTCGGGTTGCAACGCGGAGTTTCCGGGATTGTTGGATTTTCAGGAATGCTGGTAAACGACAGTGTTTTAAAAAAAAGGAGAAATAAAACATTCGTGCTGCTTATACACGGCGACAGGGATATGGTTGTGCCCATGTCATGTTGCGTTCAAGCAGAGAACAGTCTTAAAAGCGCCGACATCTCAGTAAAGACAATTATAATGTCGGATGTTGGACACGCCATTTCGAGTACAGCGATAAGGGCTGCTTGCGACTTTATTAAACAGCTTAAGTAATGGGCTCTGAGGGCGCTTTTTGTACCTTTGTCCCCAGATTCGGAGAATGCCTGGTCGAGTGGGGCTATCTTCGGCAAGACCAGATTGACGTCGTCTTGCTTGAACAGAAGAAAGACGGGCGATTGTTCGGCGACGTCGCAATAAAGCTCGGATTTATCAGCGAAGAGCAATTGGCCCGAGCGCTTGCGAGATATTTTGAAATTCAATTTGTTGACCTGGACAGATATCTGATAGCCTACGAGGTAATATCTGTTTTACAAGAGTCAATTGCGCGTAAATATCTGGCAATTGCCTTCGCAGTCGAAAGCAACAATGTCTGTGTTGCGATCTCTGATCCCGGCGATGTAACTGCAAGAAGCGAAATTGAACATGCTTTGTTAAGCTATACTGTAACGTTCTTTTGCGCTTCGACCTCTCAGATAGAGCGCGCATTTGACAATCATCACAGTAAAAGCCTTAGGTTTAGCAACGCAAAAGCGTCAACAGTCGTAGACGACATTTTGGTTTATGCCGCTAAAAACAACGCAAGCGACGTCCACTTTGAACCGCTTCAGGATATAGTCCGAATACGAATGCGAATTGATGGGATTCTTTCTTTATATAAAGAGTTTCACATAGAAACCTGGACTCAAATAAAAGGCAGGATTAAGGTCATTGGGAACCTAAACATCACAGAGTGCCGTATACCGCAGAGTGGCCATGCGGCCGTAATTTTGAACAATCGGAACGTCAATCTGCGTATAGCTACGCATCCAAGTGTTTTCGGCGAGGCGGTGGTGATACGACTATTGGATCTGAATAATAATCTTTTGTCTCTGGTCAAGATTGGATTCCCGGCTGAGATAACCAGTAGCCTAAAAAGCATTGTATCGAGCCCGTCCGGCTTGTTCATAATCGCCGGCCCTACCGGAGCCGGAAAAACGACAACTCTTTACGCGTTGATAAATGAACTTAAGAATAAAAAACTTAACATAATGACGCTCGAAGATCCGGTTGAGTACCAAATACCCGGGCTGCGCCAACTGGACCTTAGAGAGGAGGGAATCTTGACTTTTGCCGAAGGGATACGCTCTGCCTTGCGTCAGGATCCGGACGTTATACTAATCGGAGAAATAAGAGATGAGAATACGGCCGCTATGGCCGTGCGAGCAGCATTAACCGGAAGGTTGGTTATGGCAACCATACACTCCGCTGACGTTCTTGGAGCGTTTCCAAGGCTTATGGATCTGGGAGTAACCCTGCACGATCTTTCGAATTGTCTTATTGGTCTCATGTCCCAGCGTCTTTTGCGCAAACGATGTGCGAACTGTCTTGAGAGCAGCAGCAAGTGCAACATTTGCAAAGATACCAAGTATAGCGGACGCGTAGCTATACCGGAATTGCTTGTTATAAATGGCTATATAAGAAAAAATATGGTTCAGACAAATTTTGATATAAAGAGTTTTTACAGGGTTATATGCGCGTACTTTAAAAACATGAAATACTACGCCTCAATCTTAAAAGACAACAATATCACGGATCAAGACGAAATTGAGCGCGTATTTGGGATATAATATTGTGCTTGGAAAGCTAAATTCCTTTCGCTACGGCTGCTGCTGTTGACAAAACCCAGAGATATATGTTGGCCACATCGACCTTATATTAGTCGTATAAATCTCCAAGCAGGGGTTTTCCGTAGTTGTCTTTATTTGGCCCACGAATCATCTTTTGCCATTCTTTTGCCTGATTGCCGATATGTTCTCCGCTAAAAACTCCCGTCCATAATTGGTCACGAAGTGCATATATAATGGTAAACTCTACAAAATCCTTATCCCATCCTACATGCTCAGGATCCATAATATTCATAGTAACATAAAACCATAAAGCTAAGCGTAAAAAATTTGTCTCTGCCGCTAACCTAGCAACCCCTTCTCCAAACGATTCTCCCATGCGACGTGCAGAATCTTCATAGGATCCACTAGTACAATATTCACAGCCTCTTAATGTTCCAAATAAACACTGTTCGAGATAATTCGAAGCAAGTAGTTCCGGCCTTCCTTCATATTCTTCCTCTACAAATGTAATCAATCGTTTCCCTTCGAATGCACCATCAATCTCACCTTGCACACTCTCAAAAAGGTTTCTGATCTCTAGACCAAAACGTTTTCCCATTCTAGCGTCTGAAACCAAAAATCCCAAAAAAGTGTTCCTGGCTCCGGTTTGGTCTCCGTTTTTCATATACTCCAATACAGCGTTGGGGATATCTGTACATGTGCCATGTTTATACAGGTTCTTTAGCAGTCGACATGCAACTGTAAAATTTGAATCTGTATGAAATACTCCATATTTAGGGCATATCCATTGATGCATAAGAACATTTGGAATAATATGGGATTCATGCGGATCCAAATCTATGAAAGCGACTTCTTTCTTGAGCGGGTCGTAGAGATAGTTATTAACATGCAGGTCGCCAAGAACTATTCTGTGTTGTTTAGCAAAAACAATAGCTTGAGCCAAACGTTCGGCAAATTCTATCTGAGCCTCCGGGGACAAATCATCAAAATTCCCTTTTCCAGCAAAAAAGGGCTGCACAGTTGGAATGGACGTGCCGCTGCGTCTTCCTCCCATTTCCATAAACATAAAGTCTTCACATTTGAGAAGCAGATCCGGCACTGCCAGATCGCCAATCCCATACCATTCTCCATACAAATAAACGTGTGTTATGGTCACAAAGCGTCCCCACGGATATTCCATATCACCTAAATGTACCGGTTGATTGCCTCGTCCTCCTAATTTTCTTAACGCTTCAATATTATGCTCGACCTCTTGTTTCCTGGAGTCTTTGAATACAATATGTTCGCCGTCGACCAATGATACAAGGTAAGCGTTAGTAGTTCCTTTTTCGAATTTGTGCAATTGTGAAATTTGCCTCTCCGGATCAAATTTTTGAATTGCTACCTGCATGAAATTCGGAACTTCTTCTAAATGGATAGGTCGCTTGGGATCCGACAACTCGACGGTTGCAGATGAAGGGACAAGAGCAGCCTCCACAGAAGCGGCTGCCGCAAAAACAATGGATATTAAAAAGGCTTTTAGTATATTCAAGGAGCCGCCTAATCCTTTAATTTCAATCCGAACTGTAAAATGGATTTAAAAAGAATCGAGGTCTTTTTGGTAAAATAATTATACATATATTCTGCCTCTTACAGCTTTAACGGATTTTCGTTTTATAGAATAAAATACATACTTTATCAACTATTTTGGAGATGCTAATTATGATAATGGGTATTACAATCTCTGCAAATTATGGGGGCAGAGGTCAGATATGCAACACTTGTTACAGTTCGGAACCTTTGCTTTACAGACATAACGTCCATGCAGCACTAATAGAAGATTCGTTTTTACCGCAAGATGTTTTGGAATTATCGATTCCAGCTGGTCAGACACAGCGTCAGGCGTACGCCCGTCTGCAAGACCAAGCCTATGCGCCAAGCGAAAAACATGAGTGTCAACCGCTATGTAAGGCTTATTAAATGCACAGGCAAGCACAACTTTTGCTGTTTTGAAGCCAATTCCGGGTAAAGTTGTAAGCCGCTCCAAACGATCAGGCACTTTTCCATCGTATCGGTCTATGATGTTTTTGCTCAAGGCGACCAGGTTCTTCGCTTTAGTACGATAAAGTCCGATAGACTTAATGATTTCTTTTATTTTATCCTCGCCCAGAGATATCATTTCGGACGGAGTTTTTGCCCGCGCAAAAAGCCCTGCAGTAACCAGATTTACCGCCTTATCCGTAGTTTTAGCCGAAAGCATAACGGCCACTAAAAGAGTGTATTCATCAAGGTGTTCAAGCTCTATTTCGGGATTGGGAATATTTGACAGCAAACGCGAAAATAATAATTCTAAGTTCAAAAGGACGCCTCTTACCAAAACCATTCATACATGGAAGCTGTTCTGCAGATTCGAATATCGGGCAATTTACTTGCCTGTTCTAAGCAGGTCTCAAAGTCGTATTGGGCAGAGCGTCACGATCAATTGCTTGCCTTCCATTTTTAGTGCGGCTTCCGGTTTGGCTATATCTTCGCATTCTTGCAGGACTCGGTTTATCAGCTTTTCGCCCAGATCTTTATGAGAAAGCTCTCTTCCCCGAAAACGTAAGGTTACTTTTACTTTATCTCCAGACTCAATAAACCTTCTTAAACTGTTCAGCTTAAACTGATAATCATGCTTACCTATATTAGGCGTAAGTTTTACTTCTTTTATGTCTACTATTTTTTGATTTTTTTTGGCCTCAGTCTTTTTCTTCTTAGCCTCATACCTAAATTTCCCGTAATCCATGATCCTACACACCGGCGGATCAGAGTTTGGAGAAACTTCAACCAAGTCAAGAGACGCCTCTTCTGCTTGACGAATCGCTTCACTTCGGCTAAGCGTGCCTAGAGCATTTCCTTTTTCATCAATTACCAAAACGCGCATAGCGCTGATATTGTGATTTATCCGATGTTTAATATCAGAAGACGTAGGAACGTAAGCTATAACAACCTCCATAAATATTACATAACTTACCTATAAGGTGTGCTTGCCAAAATCAAGGAGAAAATGATTATGTCTATCGAGAATATATTTATGTCGTTGAAATTAGCTCTCAGTATTTTTTTAAATGGTCAACGAACTCCGATGGGCAGTTTTTCAAAAACAGGGCTTATATCGGAAGTCCGAGAGGTTTATGGCTGTTATGCGACGATAAAATTTGTTAAAAAAAAGCACGCGGTCGTAGCTCAGCTGGATAGAGCGCGGGATTCCTAATCCCGGTGTCGCAGGTTCAAATCCTGCCGATCGCGCCAAACATTATTGCAGATCTTCGGCTGAAGCCAAAATGCAAAGAAGTTCACTGCTGTTCCTCGGTATTTTGTCAAACAAGTAACGGATAATGACGCGTAAAGGTAAGTAGCCGAAGACCTCGAACAATTTTAGGCTTTATCAGGTTTGTTAAGAGGATGGGTTTCTTGGTAGACTTCCATAAGTTTTGTATCGGAAATATCGGTATATACCTGAGTGCTTGCGAGACTTGCATGCCCGAGCAACTCTTGCACTGTGCGAATACCCATGCCGTTTGCTACCAAATGGCTTGCAAAACTGTGTCTTAGCGCATGGGGCGTAGCCGATTCTTTCAGGTTCAGCTCGCTCCGCACTTTTGCCATATGCCTTTCAAATACAGGCGCCCTAAAACGTTTGCCTCTAACGCCATAAAACACAGGATCTGTCGCCGAGCTGGCGTAGGGACAAAGTCGAACATAATTATCTAACACGTCGCACACTTCCGGAAGCAATGGCACAACCCTTTGTTTGTTTCCTTTTCCGTCAATCAGCGCTTCTTTTCGATTAAGATCTATATTTGCGTGATTCAAGGAGAGGGCCTCATTGATCCTCAGCCCAGCGCCGTACAAAAGGATAAACAAAGCTTTATTCCGCTCGCAAACCCATAAAATTTTGGACGGATTTTCATTATCAATAACGCGTTTGGCTTGATCTTGAGTAAGCGGTCTTGGTAGCGATGGAATCACGCGCGGAGCTCTTGATTTAAGAACAAACTCGGGAATCTCTTTTCCGCAACGCAATTGAAACGTAAAAAAAGATTTTACTGCTGAAAGCGCGCGCGAATTCGATCGAGCGCTATACTTACGCCTTACTCTTGAAGACAGCCAAGACCTTAAATCTGAAATTTTCATTGCGCGTGCATCTGCTTCAGGATTAATCTCTGCATGTTCTGAAATAAACCGGGCGAAATCAGCGAAATCAGCCTTATACGAAGTGACAGTATTTATTGAATACCCCTTTTCCACCTGCAGCCACCTGATCCAACGTTTCATGTCGTTCATAGCGGTTTATTATACGCCAATAAAGCAGTCCTACGAACACTTTTCAGCTGTATCGCATAAAAATTCGCTTATTGGACAGGCACAAAAATATACTCTATAATGAATAAGCACTGCGGTGGCTCATTCTTGGCAAAGCGTTTATGCATTTGTGCTTGAATTAGTCGCATTGCGCAACGAATCTCTAACCACGGAACTGTTGCGCAATGCTAGCTGTGCGGGGTTTTGGAAATTCATAATACAGCTAATCGCCATTATATAGTTGATTTTTCGATTATGTCTACTAAAAATTGAGTAAAAATATTTATTTTCAATTTTTAATAGAAATTTATATGCGTGAATTAACTGAGGGAGGGCTTTATGAATTGGTTTGCTTATAGATGTTGGAGTCAATATAATTACCTCGGGCGCCCGTAGCTCAACTGGATAGAGCGTCAGACTACGGATCTGGAGGCTAGGGGTTCGACTCCTCTCGGGCGCGCCAGCAGACTCTATGCAATTTGTTATTTTCATCTTTATGGCATTCGAACGTTTACAAATGTCTTCTCGAACTGTTTATACAACCCCGTAGTAGCGACTGCGACAATCCGGGTTCTGAAAGCATTGTTCTGTGATTTGGGCGATTTCCTCCACTCCTGTCCCACGTTATATGAAAAAAGTGAACTCAACATAGTTGGAATAAAACTAAGAGCACTTTGTTGATTTTTTTCTAGGCCATGGCCCTGAAGGCAATGCTTAACGACAGATTCAAGAATAGCTTATTTACTTTAAGCATGCCCGTCATGATCGCTCAGGACATATTGACACAATACGCTCCCCGACCTCTCGCCATATTCGATTGACTGACAGAGTAAGATGATTAGTTGCTGAAGGAATGTATCTATTGGATCGAACGTCGCCTAAAACTTACTTCTTGCATTTCTGACGAAATTGCGCATATATCTTGTCTGTAAAAACAATCCACTTGCCCAAACTATTTCTTACGGCAGTCAGTTTTTTAGCCTTTGTTTTGCAGGTTCCCGTTACATATGTGAAACTGCGCGCAATTTGGCCGTCTCTATTAAAATAAATTTTTGCCGGTATAACAATCCAGCGACCGCAGGTTCGTTTGCTCGCACATTCAAATTTTTGACCTACGCGCCCTGTTTCCAAAGCCTTGTAGAGCAAATTTGTTACCCATTGCTTGTCCTCAGGCAAAACTTCTATCGCCGAATTTAGATCAACAAAGCTAATTGTTTCTTGGCGTAGATAACGTCTATCAAACGCTTCTGTGCTTTGTCTGACGGAACAGCCGGAAAGTAACGGCGCCACGAATAAAATTGCGATCCAGATGCTTATGGCTCTATTATTCATCGGTTTCCGGTTGCTTTGGCTCTGGGTTAGAAAGAACCTCAACCTGCTTCTCCGTTTCCTTCAGCTCCTGTGACCAATCGGATTCGGTTATCTTGGCTTTAACGTTTTCTATCTTTTCCCTAAGTTCTTGCGGGCTTATTTCTAGACAGCGGAAAATTATGCGCACTGTGGCGTTAAAAAATGGATAGCAACGCGATTTGAAAAAACATTCTGGTGTATTTTCAAGTGAAAACAGTAAAAACACGAATAAAAATACGGAAATAATTATAAAACCGCGAGCCATGCCGAATGGAAACCCTATGAGCCGATCTAGACCGGATACATGACTGCCTTTTATAGCCATTGCGGCAAGATGTTTAATGATTGTCAAAATTATAAAGGCACACGAATATGATACGAACCAGTCAGTTGCGCAAAGGAGAGCTTCGTTATTTATGTGTTCCGCAAAAAATTGATTTACACAAGCGAACATTAGCTTTGCGCCGACGAACGCCAACACCCAAGAGCAAATGCCAAAAAATTCCAGGACAAACCCACGGACAAAGCCAATTATTCCTGACAAAGCCATAAATCCGAGAACCGAGTAATCAACAAAATTAAGCTCGTATGCTTGAACAGAAATCATATCACCCTCAAGGCTCAACAGCTCATGGCAGAATTATAGTACAACTTGCTTAACTTCGAAATAGAAAGAGATTAGCAATCCGGTTGTTTGTTATTCAATGAGAGTTTGCGTTTACGATTGTATATTTACTCTTGGATCTAGGCATATTTTCGGAGTATATTTACATCGAATTTTTCAAAATTTTGAGGAAAGGTTGATGAATGGGGTTATTGATAATCAGAGCGGGGGGGGGGGGGGGTAGCCATTACCCCCGCACTCTACCATGCCTTGCCCTAGTTTTTGGAACGCTTGGTACGTCTTGCTGCAGCGCAGGAGGATCGGAAGGACGTTCTCTCTTGTTTTACCTCGGCTTCACAGGTAACTATTCCGACTCAGGCGCTATCCTCGAGCCAATGTATCATGTCTCTAGTCAACCTTTAGCAGCCTATGGTAGACTCGAAGTTGGTTGGATGGTTGGCCGTAGCGGTACTGTGGCACTTGGCGGAGCTTCTGCGAATATGCCAGCAAATAACAGATATAAACTCGACGACATAAGTAAAGATCTGACTGCCGGAAGCACAGGAAACGGTACCTGCGCAATTGCCGGACTTGAATTTGTTATCCTTAGAAGAATACTCATGTCTCTGGAAGCAGATTGTAACTGGGTAGATTTCAGAAAGGAAAAACAAAGAGATCCCATATTCGACCCCTT
>JAIRWN010000020.1 GCA_031268985.1 Holosporales bacterium | reverse complement strand
TGAACTGATATTTCATGTATCCATAATGGCATAACGCTTTGTTTAAGACGATGCTTTTCACTGAGAATGTAGGAGAACGAGCAAACATGACTGCTCTGTTCTCCTAACAACAAGTGAATCAATTGCTTCCTTGTTCCTCTTCGTCATTCTCTACAACAGTTTCAGCAAACATATAATCGATGAAATCGTGATCGTCCTTTAGGGCTCTTTTCAGCCCAAGCATACGCTCAGCTTCCGTTCCAAAACCAAAAGGATAGGTTTCTGGCTGACGACGAGCTGGGCTCATTCTTACTCCAACCCGCCGCATAATATCCAACAGGCATCTATCAGACATATTGGCAGCAGTCAGAGTAGCGTACATCTTCATGAACAACTGAACAAAATCACGATCACACTCTTCAGCAAATGCATCAAATCTGACACATGCGTCAAATAGAATGTGCGTCATTTCACGAATACCTTCAGTATTCTTCAGCAATCGCATACCCGCTATCCTATTTAAGGTGCTGATTGTTTCCGGTGTCGCCATAACCGCAAACCGGGGACTCCTCGCTGTACAGTCATCGACTTGGCCATCGAGCGTGCGAATAACATTCCGCATTCCTCCATTTGCTAAAACGGATATATGCGAAAGATGGGGATCGGCAGCGTAATCGGCGCTATTTGGATTAGCTCTATCTTCTGCGCCTTGAAGATAGAGAGGCTCCAGCTCAGCCGAGCCATGTATCACCACAGCCCTCGTGCCATCCTTTAATAGTATGGTCTGTCGAGAAGCATTGCTGTAAGAGCAAGCAAGAAGCGCGACGCTTCCAGCCAGTAAAAAGTTTTTTATTGTCATAATTCTTCTCCTAAATAATTGACTTAATCCTATATTATTTTTTTCAAAGTCAATAACTTTTTACAAAAAATACTTTGTCGGCCAGCATATAATGCGTTTTTCCAAATCCCGGTGTCTACAACAATATTAGATATAGCTGTAGTATATTTAATTAGAACGACGGCAGACATATTCGAATTTTAACGATCTCTCGCATGAGAGCAAGCTGTGTAAACTAATCCTTTCAGGTTTTTATGAATCGATCTTTTATAAAATTGATCACCGTATCCGGGCTTTTCCACGTTATATCTAAATCTGCAACAGACAGGAGCCGACGAAGATAGAAGGGTATTTTTATCAAATCTTTTCTGGTTGTAATAAGCTGAGCTTTCAATTTAATTGACATCTCTATCAAGGCATTTATGTCTTTTTCTTTGTAACAATAATGATCGGGAAATGTCCTAGTCGCAGCCAGAGAGACGCCTGCCGATACCAGAGCGCTAAAGAACTTGTCCGGAAACCCCAAACCGCAAAAGGCTATAGCTTTTTTTGTGCGCAATGTTGGCGCTTTAACGGACGTTTCAGCGTAGAATACAAGAATCTTTCCCGGAATCTTTATGTCATGCTTGTTTCCTCCCAAAAAAATCACAGCGTCAACGCGTTGGAGAGCGCTGCTCAACGGCTCTCTCAGCGGGCCGGCCGGGAACAGCTTGGCATTTCCAATTCCCTGGTTGCCGTCGATTACCAGAAAATTGATGTTTGATTTTAAACTTGTTGTTTGTAGCCCGTCGTCGAATATTAATGTATCAGCGCCAAGGCGTTGAGCTTCGACCGCCGCTTTAAGTTTGTTTTTGCCGATGAAAACATTGCACCCCATTCCTGTCAGCATTAAAGGCTCGTCTCCCACGTCCTTAAAACAATGCTCTTTTTGAACATATGCTTTTGACAGTCTGCCGCCATAGCCGCGGCTTATAATGAATGGATTGCGACCAATTGACTTAGTCATATTATAAAGCGAAAAAGCGACTGGCGTTTTGCCGGATCCGCCGACCGTAATTCCTCCAACCGTTATGCTTGGCACTTCAGGAGCAGTCGGCTTTGAAAATAATTCGCTGCATCTGCGCGCAAATCGGTATGCAATACTCAGCGGGCAAAGAAGGACAGATAAAAAAGACTTTTTGCGCCAAAACGCCGGGGTCTTCAATTTAAGCATTTACTTTAAGGCCGGCGATAATTAATCCGGCAATGGCCGAATTGTTATTTCAGAATCTTTTATTTCTGCTTTCATATTGGAAATTGTTTTTTTTACTATGCTGTCAGCGTCAATAAGACTTAAAGATTTATCCATTTTTATTTCCATTATTATGAATTTTTTATGAGCGGCCGACCTCGTTTGAAGTCGAGCGATTGACTTTATTCCGGAAACGCTCTTTGCAACTGCGTAAATTTGATCTTTTTGTTCTTTAGGCAATTCCTCATCCATAAGATCCTTTGCCGCAGTCAAAAACACCTGAACTGCGTTATAGAAAATATATATCGCCACCCCAACGCCAAAAGCGATATCAATGTAATGAAGGTTAAAACTGTCGCTTATCCAAATGGCGAGTATTGCCCCAAAGTTTAATGCTATGTCACCTTCATAGTGAATAGCGACCGATTTGACCAAAAGAGATTTTGTCCTTTTCATCGCATATCTCTGTATAAAAATCAGAAATATCAGAAACAATGATGAAACAAGTATAAGCCATATGCCTGTTCCAGTTTCTTTGACTTGCTCTTGATTGAATACATGCTTAAACGCTTCGGCCATCAGCAGTGCTCCACTGCAGAAAACAAGCATGGTTTGCCCGATCGAAGCGACAGATTCGGCTTTACTGTGCCCAAAACTGTGACGCTCATCCGCTGGTTTTTGAGCTATTGAGATTGCAAATATAGCGGCGACCGAGGCAACAACATCCATAAGGCTGTCGACAAAAACCGCCTGCAGGCTTGTTGAATTTGTAAGCAACCATGCCGATAGCTTAAGCGCGGTAATGACCAACGATATGGCGACCGACCAATATATTGTACTTCGCATAAGCCTATAGCGCGGATCATTCAGGCTTGCCGAAGAAGTTTCAAATATATTATCATGATTGTGAGCTTTCATGTTTTTTATACGGATTATCTTCTTTACGGTATTGAAACGCTATGGGCCCGCCCCATAGGGAAAAAGCGTCTCGCAAATTGTTTAACAAATACCGTTCGTAAGATTTTAGCAAGGTTTGAGTATTTGTAAATAGCACGAACCTTAAAGGGTTGACGCTAACTTGAACTATATACTTTATTTTGACTTCCTTTCCTTTGAATAACGGCGGAGACTTTTCTTCCATGGCGCGCTTAAGCCATTTGTTTAATCTGCTGGTTTCAATCTTTGCGCCCATTCTGTTGTACACGCTTATACAGACGTCTATCAGCTTATTAAGATTATGCGATCTTGTCGCAGACACAGGAACAATAGACGCGTCCCCTATTATGGGCAGCGTGTGGCTTACCTGATACTTTATGTCATCCATAGCAGCCAGAGGATTTTTAACAAGATCCCATTTGTTGATGGCGACTATTACCGGCTTGCCTTTTTTAGTTGCTTGCTCGGCAATGGTAAGATCCTGTTTTTCCAAAGGACACAAGGCGTCGACTACAAGCACAAACACATCTGCTGAAGCCGAGGTCTTGACCGCGCTGTTGACATATAAAAACTCTTGATTTTCAACGACTTTCGATCTTTTTCTTTGACCGGCTGTGTCAATAAGAACAAAGCGCCGTTCCTTGTATAGCCAATCAACCTCAACCGCGTCGTGCGTAGTGCCGGCTTTCTGGCTGGCAATTAAGCGATAGTCGCCAATTATGGCGTTAATTAAGCTGGATTTGCCGGCATTAGGTCGTCCAACAAAAGCGATTTTTGTAGTTTTATTTTGGTCACAAGTTTCCTTAGAAGAAAAGAGGCGCCTCGAATAAACGCTGGAAATCCTGTGGTATAAATCTGGTATACCCAGATTGTGCTCAGCCGATATGTACACAGGCTCGCCAAATCCAAGACACAAAAAATCCGGCCATTCGCCTTTATTACGATCAATTTTGTTTACCAACACTGTCACCGGTTTCTGGCATGTCTTTTTCAGCGATCTCCTAATAAAATTTGCCAAATCTTTGTTAACAGCCATGTTTTCGTCTACCATAAAGAAAATCATGTCTGACAGCTGTATCGCCTTAAATGATTGTTCGTTCATTTCCTTTGCCAAGTCGGAAGGCGAGCATGTATCAATTCCGGCAGTATCGACTAAGTCGAACTCTAAATCGTAGATCGAGGTCTTGCCTTCAAGTCTATCTCTGGTCATCCCTGGTTGGCTGTGCGTCAAAGCGACCCTACGTCCGACAAGACGATTAAACAAGGTCGATTTTCCTACGTTGGGCGCGCCGATTAAAGCTATCTTCATGCAGGTTTCTTTGGCTTTTAAAGAAAATATAGTGTATGCGACGCATCATGCCAATCTGAAAAGTTTTATATATTTCAGCATTCGATAAGTATATAATGCCGCCTTAATGATTTATTAGAAGTAAAACATGATCACCGCTTCCACTGCAACAGAGACCGTAAAGATGGTACAAGACGTTACCGCAAGTCATGGCGTATCGGCTTTCTCGCTTTTTCTGCAAGCAACACTGACTGTAAAGCTAGTAATGATACTGCTCATCGTTGCTTCATGCTGGAGTTGGGCTTTAATTTTTTACAAGGTTATTCTTATAAAGAAGTTGTCTGTTCGTACGCGCTCGTTTAAGCAAGCTTTCTGTTCGCGAAAGTCCTTGGATGAGATATATATGATGTTTTCCAAAGATAAGGATTCGTTTTCGACTTTATTTTGCAGCATGTTTCAAGAGCATTCACAGCTTGCCAGATCTTCGCTTAAACACGACCAGAATGCTTTTTTTGATGTTTGTAAAGAAAGGCTTGAACGTGCTGCTGAAATTTGTATTACCAGGACGCAAGCCTGTCTTGAGGATAAATTAAGTTTTTTAGCGAGCATTGGCTCAGTTTCGCCGTTTATTGGACTTTTTGGAACTGTTTGGGGAATTATGAATAGTTTTGAGGCCATCGGGCTTGAGAAAAACGCAAGTTTAGCGTCCGTTGGGCCAGGAATAGCTGAGGCTCTGCTGGCAACTGCGCTTGGGTTGGCAGTGGCAATCCCGGCAGTTTTTGCTTACAATAAAATTTCATCAAGCATAGCTTCATATTTAGGCGATCTTCAGATATTTGCCGACGAGTTTATTTTAATTTTACTTAAAAAACTTGATGGCAGCGGAGAGTAATTTTGCTTAGAAACTATGGAACGAGACATAAAAGCCGAGCGGTTATAAGCGATATTAACGTTACGCCGATGATCGACGTAATGTTGGTGTTGCTGGTAATATTTATGGTAACCACGCCTCTTCTGACGATTGGCGTTAAAGTTGATCTTCCCAAAGCCGAGGCGTCAGCCATTCTTGATCAGGAAGAGCCATTGGTAATAAGCATTAAAAACGACAAAACCATCTGGATTAGCGATGTTTGCGTTGACAGGGAAACCTTCGTTAGCAAACTGCTCGCTATCACTAACAACAATACGGCTGTGAGGCTTTATTTGTATGCAGATCGAGATCTTCGATATGAGGATGTTATGCAAGCTATGTCCGCTTTAAACAGCGTCGGTTTTAAAAAGATCGCCCTTATATCTGATACGCCTGGCAAAGGGAAAAAGTAGAAAAGGAGGCGATTCCTTGCGGCAAAGTCTTTGGCTGTCAATAACCTTACATTTCATGTTTTTCCTGGCTGTATTTGTTGGGATGCCTTCTCATCCGCGATTCGTTCCGGACACGTTTGTAAGCTTTGAGGTTATAAAACAAAGCGACCTTGATGAACTTAAAAAAAAATCGAAGCCTTTACTTTCACCCCCTGAGATAAAGGAAGAAAAATTTGTTGACGCTAAACAGTCTTTTCAACCCGTTCCTCAAGAAAAAAGCAACGACGCTGTGCCAGGCATAAAAATCCCACCGAAGGCGATTCAAGATAAATCTCTCGATAAAGTGCTTGATAGCGTAGTGAAAGAGGAAAGCATCAACAAGCAGTTCGATAGTATGCTTAAAAATGTCGAGAAAACAAATAATAAGAAAAAAACAATACCGACTTCAAATAATAAAACCGTTAAAGACGTTCTCGACAGCATTGACAGTTCATTAGATACAGGCGTTGAAGGGGCGAGTTCCCTGAGTGCAACTGAAGAAGAGGCTATACGACGGCAAATCTATCCAAATTGGTTCGTGCCGGCTGGAATAAAAGACGCCGAAAATATTATTGTTGAAATAGAAGTCAGGCTAAGTGAAACTGGCGAAGTTGTTTCCGCTAAAATTCTTGATGAAGCAAAGTGCATGTCGCAGCATAGCACCAGGGTTGCTGCAGAAAGCGCCAGAAGAGCGGTTATGTTGTCCAGCCCGATTAAGGTACCTCCATCGCTTAAAGGGACGTTGAAAAAAATTATTTTGCGTTTTAATCCAAAGGATGTACTGGGATGATGAAAAAAATAATATTTCTTTTGATTGCAGTAATACACGGCAATTTATGTCTCGCAGAAGTCGCCATTGATATAAATCGCGGCGTGTACTCTCCAATACCTATCGCTATCCATGATTTTCGCAGCCAAAAACCAGAAACTGCAACATTGGTGCAAGAAGTAATCAAAAATGATTTAAGCAGCTCGGGGCTCTTGCATCTAGTAGACCCCTCTGCTTTTGTCCAAAAGCTTCAAGGGGCTGAAGATACTCCAAACTTTGCCAATTGGCGCTTAATCAACACACAATTCCTTTTAAATGGCGAGATAAGGTCAAATGGCGACAGAATCACTGTGGTTTATAAACTCTATGACGTGTTATCCGAAAAAACGGTCGTTGGCGCTTCGCTAAGCTGTTCTTACAAGGGAGTTCGACAAATCGCTCATATGATCTCGGATAGCATATATACGTATATAACAGGCGAAGGACCTTACTTCAATTCGAGGATAGTGTACGTGGTGGAGCAAAAACATCGCGGTAGAATAATTAAAAGGCTTGCGATTATGGACAGCGATGGGGCAAATCATAAATTCCTAACAAATGGAGCGGACATAGTGCTCACTCCCAGGTTTTCTCCAAACATGCAGGAAATTACATACTTTGCTTTCGTTGATACCGTAACGCCAAACGGGCGCATAAAACGCGGAGTCGGAAAAGTGTTTTTGTTTGATTTGGCTAATGGAAAGCATCAATTCGTTGGCTCTTTTAGCGGGATGACTTTTGCTCCGAGGTTTTCTGCAGATGGAAGACGTTTAATATTCAGTTTGTCAGACCGAGAAAGCTCGTCGATTTATGAGACAGACCTGCGTTCTGGGCATACCAGACGTATTACGAGAAATTGCGGAGCAATTGATACTTCCCCGTGTTATTCTCCCGACGGCGATAAAATTGTTTTTAGCTCGGATCGCGGTGGAACCCAGCAACTGTACATAATGGACGCCGATGGCGGTAACATCAAACGTCTTTCATTTGGACAAGGGCAATATGCAACCCCTGTATGGTCTCCAAGAAGAGATTGGATTGCTTTCACAAGGATATATAAGGGCACGTTTTATATTGGCGTAATGCGGCCCGACGGAACTGGCGAGCGTATGCTTGCGTCAGGATATCTTGTCGAAGGCCCAGCATGGTTCGCCAACGGGCGCGGTCTAATGTTTTCGCATCAGTCGTACAGTAGAGGAAAAACCTCCATACACAGCATCGACGTTACCGGCCACAATGAAAGAATATTACTAACCCCACACGGCGCTTCAGACCCTGCTTGTTCTCCCGTGATACAATAAGGAACACCCGGGCTCGCCGTGTGATTGTAAGAACAATCGCGCAAAGAGCTCAAAGAAAAATTAAGGCTTTTCCTCGGGAACAGACTCAGCCTTTTCTAGCTCTGATCTTATCGTTTTAATTTGCAGGTCAAGAATCTCCCTTCCAATCTTATGGCTATTTTGCAAACCAGCCATTTTCACTTTTGGATCTGCTCTCTCTGATCTCAGCGCTTTAAGCTCTTTTTTTTCTGCTCCGGGCAATACCTCTGATCTAATCCCCTCCAATAACGTCACTGCATACCCCAATCCTATCTTAGACCGCTCCTTAACGATTTTATTTCTTGTGAGCGCTATAGTTGATGTGGGATGTTCTGATGCAAGATCAGCGGCTGCAGTAAGCGCTCCTAACAGCTCACGTTCTCGCCCACGTTCGATCATAGCAGACAACATGACACAGCTCGCAGGAAATAAATCATCACTTGTAATTGTCAAAAAAGTAAGCGCATCAATTTTTACGTTGCTATATCCAAACAATACGCGCATACGCTCAATTATCAATGAATTCACTGCCTCGTTTCCGCGAAAACTTAACATCAAAGAAGCGGCATGCGATACAAGGCTAAGACCCCTATATTTTATCGTTAGGTCTATAGGAGTCTTATTTAAAAAGAAATTTAAGTATTGAGAGGAATAGAGTAGAGCTGAAAACAGCAGGGGCATACTATCCCCTTTTGTGGCGTTGACAAGTAACGGCCCGCCATATTTAATAGATAATGCTGCAATGTCCTCGTCCTCTGGACCCATTCCAACATCATAATCTTCATTTGTTTTTCTCTTTGTGTAAATAGCAGCATACAGCCATGTTTTGGGTTCGTAAATGAAGCCATCATCTTCTTGGGGCAGCTCTGCACATGGCCAGAATACGGCACAATGATCCGTTTTGCTAGTGCGTAAACAAACAGTCAATTGGTCAAGCGGAGGGTGAAAAGTTTCCATAAGCATTCTGAATACCGCAGGGTTGCGATTAAATAACGTCATTACAAACAAAGGTGGAAAATAATCAGCGCCGGCTACTAACCTTATGTCTTTTAACATGGTGTGAACACTGGGATTGCGCAAAAAATTTTGTCTCTGCAAACTACAGACGCAATTTACCATGGGAACAGCAAAAAGCTTGTTGGTCGTAGCCATAATCAATAAAATGTTGCTTGATACTGCCGACAAATCTTCGTGAAAATTGCTTTCGAAAAAAGCAAGCGCTGCTTTAATCCAATGATCTTGCCCCGTTTCGGCAGTCTCAAGTGTATTTACTAGCACTCCGTTGGCGTCCGCAATTTCTCTTTCTCTTTCGGCCTGGATTTCGCGAAATTCCATCTCTGCTAACGCATCCATGGTCAACGATCTTATGTCGTCTGTAAGGTCCGTTAACTTAGATGGGGAGGTCACTAGATCAGAGTCTTTTACGTAGAAAAATAAATCGGAGGGCGCTGTACTATCGATTGAAGCTAATGATTTGACTGTTCTTCCGAATCGTAATCTTGCATTCGGACAGGAATAGAAGCTCGCAAGTTTAAAGCCTGGGCGGTATGGATTCAAAACAATCAACAAGTCCATTAATACGGCAGAAAATTCACTGCTGTCCGATGGTGACTTCACAAAAGACGGAAAATCACGAGCTACAATCCCTATAGACCTTCCGTCTAATAAGAGTCCATGCTCGCAAGAGCTATGGGATATGATGTGTGATATCAAAAAAGTCATTAGCGTAGTGTTGTCGGCGCGTTTCTTCGTTTCAATCATAAATTTTGCAAACTCCGGATATTTCGTGAAATAACCGTGTAAGTCCATTACAGAGGGATTGTTTTGGTCTATGTTTGCGTCGAGCCAAGATTTTGTCGCGATTTGAAACATATCTGCCACTTCCGAGCTGGATGATACTAGGTCATGATAAATCAACCTGTTGAGCTCAAAGTTCAATGGAAGAAAATGCTTCCTATCTTCGGCGTGTTCAACACCGGCAAAAGATCTGCCAGATGCTAAGGGCATTCCCTTTGGCAGCGCAGACGATAAAACGCTATGCAGTTTCGTAGCTGCGAGCTCCCTTAGCCCTGCAGATATTGCGGCGTGTGAGATGCTGGGAATTAGCAAACTGAAAGCACAAAACAGACAGGCTTTTTTCACAAATAAAATCCTATTTCACAATTCCATAATACAAAATAACAACATTAGTATTTTTTTTCTAATGCTATCAATTTTTTATAAAAAGTCATGTTATTTGCTCGATCTAATGTTTAGCTAATTAAATAAACGGTTGCTAATCTACCTCTTCATTGCATTATTCGACTAAAAATAAGCTTCTTTTATGAATACTTGTATATGCTGAAGAAAATAAGAAGGCGGTGAAATTTTTCTTATTAATGTGTTAGTTTCTGCGCGTACATATGTTATCAACAAGTCGATTATGTGCAGCAAACGCTCTATCGTAGTGCAAAAATTCGGCGGGACGTCTTTGGGAACAACCGAACGAATCAATAGAGCTGCTTACAGAGTGTCCCAAACAATTAGGAATGGAGAATTTCCGGTCGTTGTAGCTTCGGCAATGGCCGGCGTAACTGACAATCTTGTGAAATTGGCAAGCCTTATAAAAGCGGATCGCAGCGACGACGAGTATGACGTTATAATATCCGCGGGAGAACAGATATCGGCCGGTCTTTTTGCGTCAGCTTTAAACAGACTTGGAATCAGGGCAAAATCTATGCTGTCTTGGCAGATCCCAATATTGGCGCGAAAATGTGAGGAATCAGAGCGCTCCGTACTTCAATGCAGATCAGAAAATGTTAAAAAAGCTATTGACGATGAGATTGTGCCGGTTATTGCCGGATTTCAAGGTGTAACTAATGACGGTCGTCTGGTAATCTTCGGTCGCGGAGGGTCGGACTTGACCGCTGTCGCAGTTGCAGCTTCAATTTTTGCTAAACGGTGCGATATCTTTACCGACGTTGAAGGAGTTTATACGGCCGATCCCAGACTTGTACCGAAATCGCGCAAAATTCCCTTTATATCCTACGAGCTTATGCTTGAAATGGCTGAATATGGAGCAAAAGTACTGCAAGAGCAGTCTGTTTCACATGCTATGGAAAACAAAGTTCCGGTTCATGTTGCTTCAAGTTTTAATAATAATCCCGGGACAATGGTAGGCGTCTGTCCTGCAAGCGCTCGATCAGTAGCGGGCATTACCTTAAGGCCTTCTTTAAACGAACAGACAGAAATAAGTATTATAGGACGTGACATCACTTCCAGCAAAAACGTCTACACATCTGTAAATGAAGGTCTCGAAACTCTTGGAATTAATTATGCAGTCTCTGACGGTTCGATAAATAGGATAAGTTTCATTATAAGCGACAAACATACCGAGATTGCGCTTAATAAACTTCATACCGTTTGTGGTTTGGATGTTAAGGAACAATAATGAGTAAGCTGGCCGATCTTTTTAAAAAAGGAACTGATTTTTTGGGAACAAAATATGCCGTCCTTGGCGGAGCAATGACGTGGATTTCCGATAGCGACCTTGTGTCGGCGATATCTAATTCGGGATGCTTTGGAGTGCTTGCCTGTGGAGCGATGCTGCCGAAATCTTTAGAAAACGAAATTAGGCTTACAAAAGAAAAAACCAACAAGCCTTTTGGGGTAAATTTGATGACGATGCATCCTCAACTGCAAGATCTTATCAACATAGTCGCCGGCTGTAATGTAAAACATCTTGTTCTTGCCGGCGGGCTTCCGAATAAAGAAATCATAGAGAAAGTCAAATTACTTGGACTAAAGCTTGTTTGTTTTACCCCAGCAGTAAGCATAGGTCAGAAGCTCTTAAAGATGGGTGCGGACGCTTTGATAATCGAGGGACATGAGGCCGGTGGCCATGTAGGACCAACGGCTTTGACGGTTTTGGCGCAAGAAGTTCTTCCTGCGTTTAAAGAGGACATTGTGTTTGTGGCAGGGGGAATAGCCACAGGCTCAATGATGGCAAATTTTCTGAAAATGGGGGCGTCAGGTTGCCAAATTGGGACTTTATTCGCTTGCGTGAAAGAATCAAACGCTCACCTAAATTTTAAAAGAACATTTTTCAGAGCGAATTCGCGAGACGCTGTCTTATCGGTACAGCTTGATAAAAGGTTCCCGGCGATTCCGGTGCGTGCAATTAAAAATAAAGCCTCTCAAGATTTTATGGCTCTGCAAAAGCAAGTGCTTACCGAATTTGAGACGGGATCCTTGGACTTAAAAGCTGGTCAGTTGAAAATAGAGCGTTTTTGGGCCGGAGCGCTTAAACAAGCCGTTATCTATGGCGATGTTGAACGCGGATCAGTTATGGCCGGCCAATCTGTTGGTCTTGTGAAAGAAGAGCTTTCCGTAAACGAAGTAGTGAACAATATTATAACTGAAGCAGAACAATATTTGTCTTTATAGAAACTCCACCCTAGAAGATCATCTGGCCTATACTTTTCAGTTCTATTGAAAACATAACGCTAGTACAAGGACGAACGTCGTTTATGCCGTACGCATTACGATCAAGCCAGACGTTAAAAATGAAGCACTCGTCTTCGTACTTAGCTCCAACATGATAGTTAAGGGTTTTATGCTTTTCCCCGACCACAATGTTGTAATTACCGCGCCAGTATCCGGCAATAGGAGCGTCTACCCCCCCCCTATATCCTTTATAATGCTCTTTTGTATCGATAATTGCGTAATGCTTCCCTCTGAATATGTCAAATAAAAGGTTTGTATCCTTAAATATAGTCACTCCAGCGCCGGCCTCTTGTCTTGTCATTTCGTGCATTTGCCTGTTGTAGCTGCACCTGTAAAAAACCCGACTTCTTTCGGAAGGGTAAGTTTCGCATAGTCCGATAAAATTTGACCATCTATGCCGAATCCCGCTTGTATGACTAAGATTGAGCTGAGGTTTTGACATACTGTAATTTTGACCAACGGTGGTGCGAAGCATTTTTCTTGAACCGCAGTAAGTTGTCGTGTTAAGCCCGCAAACAACCCTGCTGCCATTATCCATATAATCAGCCATACAGTTGTAATACGATGGACTCGTGTAATTAACGTCATTTAATTCAAAAGATCGGGCCAGCATACAGGAGTTGTTTATCATATCGGCGTATTTTTTTTTAAGCACGGGAGTAAGGGCCGTACCTACTACAGGCTCAAAAATGCAGGAAATGTTTTTATCAGAGGCCATGATCGGCCATCGCCAAAACAAAGAAGTCTTTGGGTACAACCTTCCAACACTTTTTTCGTTTTTAAGAATATTTAGATCTTTATATTTGCTGCTGAAGCTGTCGGTGGCCGCATAGCCGTCGGCTACTCCTCCCATTTGAAACGTTACATCATGCCCGCCGGGCGCCAAAAATTTTCTAATCCATTTAGCTCCTACAAGACCGCGTCGCTCAAGAAAAGAATGCGGGTACAGCATTTGCGTTGCAAAGGCCGATATTTCGAATTGTCCTCCAATATGCTCCGGTGTAAGCATAAAACTCCCATATCCGAATGGAAGCGCGGCCGGGATGTAATTTGATTCAACGTCTGTTGTTGACAAATTTTGGAACGATGATGTTTTTATAGTAGCAAAACTTCTGTCGCCAAAAAATTCAGCGCCGACATTGCTTTCCAACAGTATTGACTGATTTGGTCGCAACATTTTATATTTTGCAAAATAAGTTTTGTCGGACGTCCAATCCAAATTTGCAAATACGCGCCATTCGTCATTTATATCCTTTTTTGCATAGCCGGCGCAGTGTCCGCGCCATCCACGCTTTCTTAGCCTGCTAATTTCTTTGTCTTCAGTATACTTAAGGTCAGGCCTGTTATATTTTGCTCCTGCGGCGTTACCAATGCTTGAATCAAGCTTGACTTCTCCGTTCATTATGCGCGCCCCATAAGTTCCCCACAGAATTCCGCCGGCTGAGCTCGTTAAAATCGTTCTCATCAAAAATTCCTTCGAAGGAGACAAAGCCCATAAATACCCAGGAACAAAAACCGCTCCCAAATCGCTGTTATACCCAATCTGAGGGAACAAGAAGCCGCTGCATCTTTTTTTCCTTGGGCTTGGGTGCGCAAAATACGGCGTATAAAAAACGGGGACTCCTTTCAGTTCAATGGATGCATTTTTATAAGTTATATATTCGTTTAAGTGATCGTATTCGAGTTTTTCTGTTCTGATCTGCCAAACTAACGGGCTGTTTTTCTTTTTTTTACAATTCTCACAAACGGAATACAAAGCCCTATCTACAGTCGTTATTTTTTTTCTGTTGTAATCCATTTTGCGTCCGGAAACGCGGGCTTTTTTATCAATTAAACCCCTTAGTTCCTCAGCAACGCCTTTTTTTAAGTTTGAAGTAAGTTTAAAGTATTCGGCTTGAAATCTGGTTTTGCCTTTGCAATAGAGAGTGACTTTACCTTTGGCTTCTATGTTGTCAGTTCGCCTATCATAGACAATTAAATCAGCCTCCAAAACTTCTTCGCCGTAAGCCAATTTTACCTTACCGCTTAAGGACAGGACGTTATTTTTGCTGTCATATTGGATCTGCTTAGCGGAAAGGATCACAAGATTTTTTTCTTTAGCAAGAAGAATACCTGTGCCAACGAGCATTAAAATGAAAAACAAAATTATGCGTTTATGTAAAAAACGCATAATTTCTTTCTTTTAATTTTACGAGACAAAAACTTACAAAGCCAATCAGCAACACCGGAAACCAGATTGACAATGCCGCAAAATGTCCGTAACTCAACGTTCTTAAAACATTTAGCGCAAAGTACATAAATACCGAACCAACCGTAAGAAAGAAAAACACGTAAATTCCTTTGTAGTGACGTCTGTTTACCATGCAAGGAATAGCTGCAACCAAAGGCATTATTGCCGTCATTAGAACGGTTGTGAGCAGGATGTTGATTTGCAACACAGCGTTATGGTAATCCAAATTTGCATCTGTTCGAAGTTTTAAAAGTTCTAGCAATTCATAAATTCCCATAAACTCCGGTTGTTTAAATTCGCTAATGAAATGCTCTGAAGAAATGCTGGAGGCAAAAGTCATTTCGGGAAATCTCTCAACATCTTCGTTTGAAGAGCTAGAAGATATTCCGCTATGCAGTATAAATCCTGTATCCGAAATGTTAGCGCTTAAAGCTATTATTTTTTTTCGGACAGCGCCTTTTTTGTCCAGAGAATATATGCTGATATTCTTTGCAATTCTGTTGCAAATTTCATCCGCATGAATAAGAATTTCTTCGCTTTCGTTGTGTTGATGCAGCCAAACGTTCTCCATCTTACTTTTTTGTGAACACATTTTTTCGATCAGGTCCGGATTCATAACTTTCAGATACATTTTGCAAGCGACCGGATGCAGCACTGTTAGCCATAGCACACCAATAAAAAAGCTGAACGATATTATCGGCTGAAGAATGTTGACGTCCTTAAAGCCTATCGCTTTAAGTATCGTTATTTGATGGGACTTGGCCAAATCCCGCAGAGTCACTCCACAAGCGCCCAGGAATATATAGGGATATACGTTAAATACTATGTATGGAAACTTAAAAAGCGATTTGTGAAAAATAGTAAAAACCGTATGTTGTCGAGTTGTTTCAACTCTTATGGTCTCTATAAAATCCGTCAAAAAAACCATAATCGAAACAATAAAAGTTATCAGCAAAAGCATCTTTGCTTGGTTCTTGACGATATACCAAGGAAGAATCACCCGCTTTCCCATTTTTTTAATGATGGCCCAAATATTAGCAGCACAAAAAGTATAAGAACAGCAATAATTCCAACGTAATTGACTATGTTAAATTCCCAGTATTTATGTGAAAGATTGAACGCTGCAAGATTGAATCCTTGAACAGCAATGATACATGCCCCGGCCGTTATGAAATTTTTAAAAGATCTGTGACGAAAACTTTTTTGAGTTGTTACTACCCAAAAACAAATCAAAGCAAATACAATCGCCAACCATGGACTAACTATTCGCTGGTGAGCTTCGGCTTGCATTTTTTTTTCAAAGAAGCCGTTCGATCCAAACAAATTACGGTCGAATAATTCATATATATATCTCTCATAAACCTTTAATTCTCGCGCGCTTATGTTTGCGATGGCTTTTTCAGAGATATCGCTTTCGTAGTGTTTGAATCTGAATCGCGTCGCGGTCCCGGAGTCTAAATCCCATGATATTCCTTCTCCATTTTCCAGCACCAATTTGTTTTTCAGACCTTGCCGACACAGGTGTCCCCTTTTAGCCTGGAGAACTATTTGTTTTCGAGATGCGCGCTGATCGAATACAGCTATTCCCTGAAATTCATTGTTGCATACCTTTTTGATAAAAACAGCAATTTTACCTTCAAAAGAAAGTTTATTGTTTTTACTAAACAGCTTTCCAATATCTTGACCTACGTGAAATTGAACAGTTTTGAATTGACGTAAAGCATAGGGGGCGAAATAAAAATTTATCAGATACATAAACGTAACTACACAAATCCCGACTTTCATTACAGACAACGCTACTCGAGATATGGGAACGCCCACTGATTGAATCACGGTCAGTTGGTTTGTTTCGCGCAACCTTATAAGTAAAAGCGCGCAAGAAATTGCAAATGCGGTCGGAAGTATTATTCCAAGCAAATCCGGTATCAGATATGAAATCAGGGACATAAACTCGATAAACCCCATTTCTTTTTTGGCGATTATGTCCATAAATCTTAGGGACTGCTCCATCCACACAAGAAACGTTGACACGAAAGTGACAAGCGTCGTTGTGATCGATAAAGTCCTTGCAAAATATTTTGAAAAAATATCCAATTTTACAGTGTATAGTTGATATTGTAGTAGAACATTGCTATAAAAATATAGTGTCTTTAGCATAATTCATTCTGAATAAAATATAAAGATTATGAGATCTAACAAAATTTTAACGTCAGCGTTTTTGATTGTAACAGGAGTTACGTGGCAGCTCGCTTATGCTGAACGGCATGACAGCGCAAAGGATCTCCGCGTTATTGTTAAAGAAGTGAATGGCGAGGCTATCACTGAAAATGATATCGAAATGAGATCCAGGATTATTGCCCTTTCAATGGGACGACAGTATACGAAAGACTTTGCGGCAAGTGTGCGAACGCAAGTGCTTGAAGTTTTGGTAAACGATATGGTGAAGCGTCATGAAATTTCAAGGGTAAAGAAGCGTATCAAAAGAACAGAAATCGTTTCGAAGAAGAATGTTTTGCGCGCTATCGACAATATCGCCCAGCGCGCAGGCTTTGATACAAGCGCTTTCAAGCGTATGTTGGAAAAACATGGGATTCCGTTTGAAGTGTTTAAAGAACAAATAATGATACAAATGGCTTGGAGCGCCATCGTTAATGACATGTTCGCCAGCAATATAGAGATTTCTGACAATGAAGCTCTTAAAGAGCAAGAATCCATAAGAAAACAATTGAATCAAAAAGCTTATCTTTTAAGCCGAATCTATTTGCCTGTAGAAAGGGAAGAAGATGCGGGAAAAATCAGAGCTTTGGTAGGACAGATTTATGGAAGATTAGCTGGCTACAGTGGTTCTGCGAATTTTCCTATGTTGGCTCAGCAATTTTCAAGAGCTCCTGAAGCCGTGAACGGAGGATGGCTAGGCTGGGTAACGAGAGATCGGCTTTCCGTCCAAGAAGCAAGAGTTGTTGACAGTTTGGCGCTCAATACGGTGTCTGAACCAGTTAATATCGGAAACGCCTATGTTATATTGATGCTGCATGAAAAAAAAGAAGAAGGCGAAAAATATGTAACAGAAATCAAAATTCAGAAGGTTATGTTACGTGCCTCTGGCGGCCAAATAACTTCAGACGTTGAAGCGCAAAGCGTGTTTAATGAAGCCCAAAGACTGAAAGAAAGAATGAGTCCTGTCAGTAAGATAGTTGATATAGCGTCAGCTTCTTCCAATATTGAGCTTGGCCCGATTGAAACCGTTGCTTTTGACGAAATGAGGCCACAATTGAAGCGCTTGATAGAGAAAGCGCCTGCAAAGTCCGTAAGCGATCCAATACTTTTCCCTCAAGGTGCGATTTTGGTTATTGTTTGGGACAGGAACAGCCGTGTTATAGCCCCTCCGCCATTGGAGGCTATAAAAGATACGCTTATAGAAAAACGCCTCGGTATGATGTCGGAACAATACTTCCGTGAGCTTAAAAAAATGGCGTACATAAGATAGAAAATCCGGCGGTTTCAGTCCTTGGTCAAACTATCAGATTCGTTACATGCGTTCAAAGCCTTAGGACAGCATTTCATATTGAACCAGGATATCAATTTCGCCATTGCCTCAAAAGCCGGAGATCTAGCGGGCATAAACATAATTGAGATTGGCTCCGGCCCCGGTGGTTTAACTGAAGCTATATTAAAATCCGGCCCAAAAAGCGTGACTGCTTTGGAAAAAGATCGGCGCTTTGTCGATTATCTTCGACCTTTGGAGGGTTTATACAACAATTTGATTGTGCTGCCGGAAGATGCTTTAAGCTTTAATTATTGCCAGATTGATTCACCAAAAATTATCATCGCCAATTTGCCTTACAACATTTCCTCTCAGTTGATTTTCAAATGGCTTGAAGAACTTAAAAACTACCGGGCTCTTTATCTAATGCTTCAACGAGAAGTCGTTGACAGAATTTGCGCTGCCCCAGGCACCAAATCTTATGGAAAACTCAGCGTTTTGGTTCAGTATCAAGCAAAAGCCGGAAGAGTGATGGATCTTTCTCCCGGAAGTTTTTCTCCGCCTCCAAAAGTGAATTCAGCCCTTGTTGAAATTATTCCAAACTCAGTCGACTGTATCCCCTTTTTCATCATGGAGAAACTTTGTCGTGTCGCATTTATGCATAGGAGAAAAATGGTTATTAAGGCATTAAGAACTTTATTTGGCGACCCGTCACCGATAATGAACGGCGCCGGCATTCCTCAAAACGCTCGAGCTGAGAACATAAGCGTCTCTCAATTTGTATCAATCGCTCGATTCTTATCTGCTCCAAGCGTTTAATTATCTACTATACGCCCCTTGACCGTCTTGACGAAACACAAAGACCAAGCTAAAACCATAGCTATGGCGAGCGTAGCTCAGTTGGTTAGAGCGCCAGACTGTGGTCCTGGAGGTCGTCGGTTCAATTCCGATCGCTCGCCCCACAACGACTTTAATGCCTAAAAATTTTAAGTTTTCAGCTTACTAATCTTATTAAGCCTGCTGGCAGCTTTCCTATTATGAAGAGCAATGCAAGATATGAAAAACTCGCCATATTGAATACTCTTAAAGATTCCAGAGGAACTTTAGCCAATCGCGCCGCCATGTTTTGCTTGACCAAGCATAGCGATAGCAAAACTCGTCTCTAAGCTCCTGAATTTCTTTCGATTGCCACCATGATTCCACATCAAGCCAAACTTCATGAACTTTCTTCAAAGCGCTTTTGTAATCGTCATGCATTATCCCGGCCTCTTTTAAACGATTATAAAATGA
>JAIRWN010000022.1 GCA_031268985.1 Holosporales bacterium | reverse complement strand
TCCTATCTTCCTGGGCTGCGGCACGACTAACAAAGCGTTCAAAAAAAATGGGCACGGCTTGTTATTGTGCGGGGGCAATGGCTACCCCCCCCCCCCCCCCCGCTCTGATTATCAATAATCTCATTCATTAACCTTTCCTCAAAATTTTGAAAAATTCGATGTGAATATACTCCGAAAATATGCCTAGATCCAAGGGTAAATATATAATCGTAAACGCAAACTCTCATCGAACAGCCAAGAAAAATGGGGGATTATCTTCGAAAAGCCTTAAGAGACCCTGCAAATAGCAGCACTTTAAATGCATCCACAACAATAAACGGATAAAGTCCAACCGCAAGCGCTTGAAAAAAGTCTTTGAGAGCCAGACCAAGGAACAGGATGCCAAAGGTGTCAATTGGCACAAGCCCCAAAAGCCCAACAATAACATGCTCTGAAAACGATTTATTTTGCCAATTTTCAGTCAAGTATCCAACAATAAATGCCGATATTGGCATACCCAAAAGATATCCAGCTCTCGGCGACAGAAACACGCATAACCCGCCGGTTCCATTGGAAAATACCGGAAGACCGAAAGCTCCTTCGGCTAAGTACAACGCTACTGCGGCAAAACCTCTCTTCGCTCCTAAAACTCCGCCAACCATCAGAACAGTATAAACCTGCATAGTCATCGGCACAGGAATCATTGGAACGGTAACCTGCGCAGATAATCCTATAAGAAGGCTCCCTACAACAACACAAACTATATCAGACAAACAAGTTTTTACTTGACGCGTAACAATCCTACCCATAGCAAAACCTCTTAAAACCCCATACGTTAATCGTATAGTTTGGTCTCCCGCTTATTTCAACAAAAAATTTGATTTCTTCGGACTCTGCTTGAAATTATTTTTACAGTATCCGCTAATGAAATAACCTCTCTTAAATTACAGGTTTTAAAAACAGGAACCCCGCTTTGCTTGATTCCTAAAATATCTCCTCCGTGGCGAATGTTAAGATCTTCATGCGCGATCTCAAAGCCGTCGTTGTTTTCTTGAATGATCTTAAGCCTTCTGTACGCGACATTGCTGAGGGGCGATTGATAAAGAAGCACGCAATGCGACTGTTTGTTGCTTCTGCCAACCCTGCCGCGCAGCTGATGCAATTGAGCCAAACCAAATCTTTCAGCGTGCTCAATCACTATCAAAGAGGCGTTTGAAACATCTATACCAACCTCTATAACGGTTGTTGAAACAAGCAGGTTAATATTTCCACACTTAAAACCAAGCATTACCCGCTCTTTGTCTTTTTGCTTTCCGTGAACAAGGCCAATTTTAAATTCGGGAAATTGTTCTTTGAGGTACTCAAGCCTAACTTTTGCCGCGGCCAGATCAAGCTTTTCGGATTCTTCGATCAGCGGGCAGACCCAATAAGCTTGATCGCTCTTGTTCAACAACTCGCGGACGCGCTCTGTCAAAATCGGCAACTTATCCAAAGGTAGGGCTACGGTATTAATACTTAAACGATCTTTTGGCTTATCGCGAATTTCGCTTACATCAACGCTGCCGTCATAGACCATAAGTAACGTCCTTGGAATGGGCGTAGCGGACAAGTACAAAACATTTGCCAATTCATTCTTTTTTTTCAGGTTTTCTCTCTGCTCAACGCCAAATCTATGTTGCTCGTCAATAATTATCAGACCTAATCTTTTAAAGACAATCTTATCTTCAAGCAAAGCATGAGTGCCTATTATCATGTTAATGATCCCGTCTTTAATTTTTGCACAGGCGCTCTTATTCTTGTTTGAAGACGTAAGAAGTGTTGCAATCAGCCCTCCAAAACCCGACAAATTCATGATTGTCTCAAAGTGCTGCCTTGCTAAGATCTCTGTCGGCGCCAGAAACGCGCATTGGTATCCTGATTCAACCGCGCTCAACATGGCTAAAAGCGCCACCAACGTTTTTCCGCACCCAACATCACCTTGAATCAAGCGTAGCGCCGGCCAAGAGGCTGCCAAATCCTTATCTATGTCTTTAAGAGCTGCGACTTGGCCATCGGTTAATATTAAATCAGGCCTAATCTTGAAAAACTCTCTGCGCAGAATTATTGAGGGCGGAATTACTGCGCTAGGAGCTACTTGGCGTTGTCGTCTGATTTCTTCAATCTTTTTGTCTCTGGCTACAAGCTCGTCCAACGCGAGCCGCAGTCTAGCTTTGGAAGAAGCCGGCTCGATATCTTTTTCTGATTTAGGCGAGTGAGCGTCTAAAAGACTATTGTACCAATTACTAAGCCCATATTCCGATAAAGTTTGTTTATCGAACCAGTCGTCAATGTTCCACATGTGGCCAAGACGGCTCAGTAGCTGCGCAACACAGCGTTGAATTACCGAATTGTTTAATCCTGCAGTTAAAGGATACAGAACATCAACGCTGCGCAACTGTTCAAACAAATGCGCCGACGCTACTTGGTCCGGATGAACCATCTGCAGTTTGTTTTTATATTTTTCTACACGGCCGCTAACGGCTCTTACTTGATTCGGTGGGAACCGGCTTTTTACATAGGAATACCCAGCGTTAAAAAAAACAAGCACAATCCGCCTTCCTTCTTTATCTGAACACTGAACTCTGATAAGCTGAATGTTTCGCCTATAGGCAGGCATATGTTCGTCGATACGCAAGCAGATTGTGTTAAATTCCCCGATTTTAAGATCTGAGATACTTTCCGCTTTGTGCCTGTATAATATCCCGGACGGCAAGTGCAAAAGCAAATCCAGGGCTGTATCTATCCCCAGCTTTTGAAGCAAAGGCGACGCCTTTGCTTCAAACATGCCGATCGGTTTATTAAGAAAGTCTTTTATTGCTTGAAAATTGTCCAATATGCCGCCAATTATGTTTGAAATTTTCTATATAAATGCGGCATGTCTATAGCTCAACCTACATGACAGCACAGGGCGATTTTTCTTGCCTCAAATTCGTATTACGGAATATGAACGATTATACCATCAATATCGTCGGTGATCTTTATTTGGCATCCAAGACGCGAATTCGGTTTTACATTCCATACCATATCCAGAAGATCCTCTTCAGCTTCTTTCAATTTTGGTAATTTATCAAACCATTCGTCGTCTATTACAACGTGACAATGTCCGCACGCCAAATTACCTCCGCATGGCCCGCTCAAACCTATGTTGTTATCTTCAGCGGCCTGCAAAAGCGTTATTCCGGAAGGAACCTCGACTGTAACAATACTTTCATCCGATTTAACAAAATTTATTTTTGGCACAACAATCCTTTTTAGCGCTTAAGCACAGAACGACATTCCGCAACCGCAACAACCCGTTTGATTAGGGTTGTCAAACTTAAACCTTGCCTGAACGCCGTTGTCAACATAATCTACGCTCGATCCGTCTATTAACGGCAAAGCATCCGCAGGAATCGAGATCTTCAAATCCCCATATGAAAATAACATGCCATCCGGAATATCTTTACAAACCTTAATATCATAAACGAGGCCTTTGCATCCACCATGATTAACGCTGACTGATATACATTTCGCGCTCTGAGTTTTCACCATATCAAGCATTCGATTTTTTGCGGCTTCGGTTAATTTAAGCGGAGATTCTTTAGTCATAGTTTCTTCTTTTTTGTTACTGCTTCTTTCAGTATAGCATCGATTTTCGCCTTTTCCTCGCCCATTTTTAGCCCAATAATCGGAAATCGCCATTTTCAACGCCTCTTCTGCCAAAACGGAGCAGTGAAGCTTTATCTTTGGCAAAGACAAAGCCTCTGCGATATCAGAATTTTTTATGTTTTCTATTTCTTCAAGTTTTTTGCCTTTTATAAGCTGCGTCAGCAGCGAACTTGATGCAATTGCAGATCCGCAACCGAAAGTCTTAAACTTAGCGTTTTCTATTTTTCCGTTTTTAATCAGCACTTGAAGGCGCAGGACGTCCCCGCACGCGGCTGTTCCGCTTGTTCCTGTTCCTACGTTTTTATTTGACTCATCGAGCTCTCCAATGTTTTGCGGGTTGTTATAGTGCTCTAATAAAATTGCGCTATAGTTCTTCCTCATAATATTTCCTCTATATCAGCACCACAGGCCTGCAATTTTTCTACTGCATTTTCGTATCCCCTAACAAGGTGGTAAATTCGATCTATTACGGTTGTCCCTTTAGCTGCCAACCCCGCCAATACTAGACCAAATGAAGCCCTCAGATCAGTCGCCATAACAGGCGCGCCTTGAAGACTTTTTACGCCTCTGACTATTGCGCTACTCCCTTTAAGCGTGATATCCGCCCCCATACGGCACAACTCGGGCACATGCAAGAATCGATTTTCCCAAATGTTTTCTGTTATTACAGATGTTCCGGAAGTAACGCACATAATGGCCATAAGCTGAGCCTGAAGGTCTGTGGGAAAACCAGGAAACGGTTCTGTCGCTACGTTAACCGGCTTTAGATCCTGCGCGCTGACCAAAAGTCCGCTTGCAGCGCTTTTAATGCGGATACCTGCTTGCTCAAAAACACTAGTAGCGCCTGACATTAGCTCTCCAAGACCGTCGCCGATCAACTCTATTTCTCCGTCAGTAATAGCTGCTGCGATCGCATAAGTTCCAACCTCTATACGATCATATATGATGCGGTGCTCAGTTCCCTGCAGCTTATCAACACCTTCGATAGCTATTTTTGGCGTTCCGTGTTCGGATATCTTTGCCCCCATGCCGTTTAGACATTCGGCCAGATCTGATACTTCCGGTTCACATGCTGCATTAATTATTGTAGTAACGCCCTTCGCCAGAGTTGCAGCCATCATTATGTTTTCCGTCCCAGTAACAGTTGGAATACTGAAGCTTACTTCGCCCCCCTTTAAACCTTTCGGCACGCTTGCAACAACATAACCGTCTTTAAGCTCGATATCTGCTCCCAAAGCCTGCAGTCCTTTTATATGCAGATTAATCGGGCGCACGCCGATTGCGCACCCGCCCGGCAGCGAAACTCTTGCTTGGCCAGTCCTTGCCAACATAGGCCCTAAAACAAGCACTGACGCCCGCATTCTTTTAACAAGCTCATAGGGCGCGGTGGTGGAACAAATTTTCTTTGCAGTAAGCGTCATTTTTTTACCCGAACAGTCAATGCTTACCCCTAACATGCAAAGTAAATCTGACATAGTTTTAACGTCAGCCAGCTTTGGGATGTTGTCAAGCACAAGAGGCTTATCAGTAAGCAGGCTTGCAACCATAAGCGGCAAGGCCGCATTCTTTGCTCCGGACATACAGATTTTCCCTTTTAAAGGAATTCCACCATTGTTTATTCTGATTTTTAACAAGTTATTTTATTCCGGCGTTTATGGGGACAGGATATATTTTTGTCTGAATCGTTGCAAGGTCACAGAATAACCGGTCGTACTGCTTATAAGATTTGCTCGCATGACGCTCGTTTATGATAATATGAAAAGCGTCGCAGCGAATTGTCAGCTTTTCTGGAAGGTAAGCGCATGATTAAAAACTGGCGCTCAGGCAATACGAAATCTTTTTAGAAAAGATAATACTGCAATACAATCAGACGTAGAGTTTGCAAATGGAAGATAAGGACAAAGATCTGATCAGAGTTAATGGCGTTATCTCGTGTATTGATTATCTTTTTAAAGATATATCTCTGCTATTAAATGCGATTAACCATCCATCGCATAATTATGGCAAAGATCTGCCCAGCGCTTTTGAAAGATTGGAGTTTCTCGGGGATAGAGTATATAATTTATCGCTGGCCAAATTATTATACGAAAATTTTCCACACGACTCTGAAGGGGATTTGTCGATAAGGTATCATCACTTTTCAAGCTCAGCCTTTATGGTCGATATCGCTAAGTCTGTCGGTTTGGCGCAATTTTTGGACGTCCCAATAAATAAAATTACCGGTGAACAATCAAAAACAGCTTTAGTTGATACTACAGAAGCGCTAATAGGGGCTATATACCTTGATGGTGGCTATAACATAGCTGCAGCAAAAGTAACTGGGTGGATAAGCAATCGAATAAAAAACCAATCGGTTGAGCAACTAAAATGTCCCAAAAATGTCCTCCAGGAATGGTCTCAAGAGCGCAAAATGGGGATTCCTTTGTACGAAATTATTGGTCGTAAAGGATTTGACCATGCCCCGATTTTTGCTGTTCGGGTTTCTGTGAGCAAAAACCTTGTTGCCATAGGCCAAGGGCAATCCAGACAAGCCGCAGAGCAAAAAGCTGCAGCCGCCTTAATAAAAAGATTGCAACAAGAGGATTTTTTGCAAATCCAAGAAGATCATATATTGGCGTCTGTGTAATGGAAGGCTGGCCCTGGTCTATAAAAGTATGTTAATCTGCGACCGATTGCGGAAGGGTGCCGGAGCGGTTGAACGGGGCGGTCTCGAAAACCGTTGTATGCTTTAAGGCATACCGTGGGTTCGAATCCCACCTCTTCCGCCAAGATTTATCTCCAGGAAAAATTCCACTAGTTTTTGATGTCGTTCTAGAATCGTTGGAGTATTGAGGTCTGGCTGATATTGCATATGCTACTTTGATATTTTGGCAAATCGTGTTTTGCCAATTTTTTACTTCAAAATGAGCCAAACACTTCATTTGAACAGCGCTTCGGCGCTTCGAAGCGTCAAACTTGAAACCATTGGAATCCATAGCCATGAAATATGTCTCTGCCGCTCATGACTATAAGGTGTTCGAGTTGCTCATTTCCCTTGCGAGAACGCATAGATTGCATCCAGATTTTCATTTTCAATTCCCACATCATTGCTTTAGCGTCAGTCAAAAAATCAAAAAGCAAAGCAAAAAGTCTTTTTTATAAAGACGCTTCTTTGTACAAAGAAGCAGTGTAAGTCGTTGTTTTGAGATAATTCTGACGTCCAATTTCACTTGCAAAACGTTCTTCGCTAAGGCAAGTTTGCTTCAGTTTTCCAACGTATCTCCGAATTTTTATTGTCTATAGTTTACCCATCAGCAATAAACTATCACGGCAGATATTCGAAAACGCTTCGTAGCTGTTATGTTTTCTTTATGGGCGGACTAACGGCGTCTTTACCATTTTTTTCGGAGGGTAATTGGTGCGTCGAAAATGCGCATGCAATTCCGAAATTTTATACTCAAGAATTTCCAACATCTTTGACAGTTCCACCCCTTCAGGATCAGTTGATGTGCGCAATTTGTGCAACAAAACACGTATTCTATGTAAGAGATCACTTTTCTTAGCATGTGATATTTTGTGACCATATGCCTTGGCGCTGTCATGAGACGTCACTTTTGCCGCCCGTTCGATTTCTTCTATTTCTTTTCTTATACTACTATAATCGCTCTCTTTAAGCCTTGCGCCTGTAATCTGTGCAGGATGCTCATGCGGATCAGAAACACCCGCCACAGCAACTGCGCCAAGAAAAAAGAACGAAGATAATATCGACGAGATATTTAGCACCATAAACTCCCGATAACTGAATTGCTATTTATGCTAATCCGGATCTAAATATAAATCAATCTTTTAATAAAATAACGCAAAATTATATATAAAGCAGTTTTTATAACTTAGATCTTGAAGCGATTGCAGTTATTAAAGTGCCATCGTCGAGATAGTCTAATTCTCCTCCCATTGGAACTCCGCGGGCCAATTCAGTGATCTTGAAAACAAGAGACTCGAGACTTTCTTTCAAATAGTGGGCGGTCGTTTGCCCGTTTAATGTTGAGCTAAGCGCCAGAATAACTTCCGAAAAACTGCCGCCCTTACAAAGTTGGGTAAGCGCGTTAACTCTAAGCTCATCCGGGCCAATTCCGTCAATTGCCGATAACGTGCCTCCGAGAACAAAATATATCCCTTCATATGCTTTCGTTCTTTCTATAGCCCAAAGATCGGATACGTTTTCAACTATACAAAGGCATTTGCGGTCACGATTTGGATCTTTGCAGATCGAACATAGTGGACTTGAAGCGTCAAGATTTCCGCATAAGCGGCAACTTTCGATTTTTGCAAGGACTTGCTGTATGGCGTTCAGCATAGTCTCCATCTTTGATTGTCTTTGAGACAAAAGATGCAGTATAATTCTTCTGGCAGACCGTTCTCCCAAGCCGGGCAGAAAAGAGAAAACCTTGATAAGGTGGTCTATCTCGGGAGCCATTAATTCGCTTGAGCGCCGATTTCAATGATTTTGCCAAAAGACTCTGGAAGCAAGCTTGCTTTACCCACTAAAACGCCGTCGACATCTTCCGATTGCATAAAATCCAACACGTTTTCAGCGTTTACTGACCCCCCATAAAGTATGTAAGCATCTTTTCCGGTCAACTTATGATATTCAGATGCAATAGTATTGCACATGGTTTGAATATCGTTAAATTTTGGCGTAACTCCGGTTCCAATAGCCCAATCCGGCTCGTAAGCTATTAGCGTTTCTCCTTTAACTTCGTCAAGGATGGAAATCTGCCGTTTTAGCACCTCCAGCGTAGCATTTTGTTCACGCTCGACTAACGATTCACCAACACACAAAATAGGAATCAAGCCTGCGTTTTGAGCCATTATTACTTTGTTCTTAAGAATGGACTCGTCCTCTCCGTTATATTTCCTGCGCTCAGAATGTCCTATAAGAACATATTTACACCCTATATCTGCCAACATTTCGGCGCTTGTCTCGCCGGTAAATGCGCCTTTTGTGTGAGTGTGACAGTCTTGACCGCCAACAGATATAGACAGTTCCTTGGTTAAATCTTTTAGGGTACTCAAATAAACGTGAGGAGCGCAGATTATTACTGTCAGCTCATTTTCAACCCTTTTGTTCGTCAGATATTTAGTAAGACAGGCAATGTAGTCGGCGATACCGGCGGAAGTGCCGCTCATTTTCCAGTTTGCGATAATATATTTTTTCATTTGTGACATTTCCTCTCAACAAATTTAATACTTGGACATCAGAGCTTGCATCTATATAATTCGTTTATGAATTGCGCATATAATAACATTTTTCTTGGATCATGTTAGAGTTTATTCGAAAGTACCTGGGCTCGGTTGTAGTAAAGGTCATCTTATCTCTGATTGCGCTTACGTTCGTACTGTTCTTTGGGATCAACGATGTAATCAATCGTTTGACGGGAAAAGACTATGTTGTTCGTGTCGGAAGTATCAAGGTAGGATATCAAGAGTTTCAGCATCAGTATAACAGAACCTCTGAGTTTGTTCGTAAGAATCTAAGCAACCCGGATGCATATGAGAGACTGCGCCCTCAGATGCTCTCGTATTTTATTGCCCAGATGGTTGAGAGGCTGATGATTGAAAAAATCATAGGTGGCTGGGGACTTGGTATAGACGAGAAAACTGCAAAGTTCGTTCTTCAAAATAACACGGAGTTTCAAGATGAAAACAATCAGTTCAGCGCAGAAAAATTACGCTCCATGTTAAGTCAAAGACAAATGCCAGAAAGTGTTTTCCTTGAAGAACTGCACACAAATACAGCTCGTTCCATTATATATATGCCTCTATCTCTCACGTTCTTTGAGCCGGCAAGCATAATGGCCAAATTAAAAGATATAATATTGGAACAGCGCTCGGTTGACGTAGTGCATGTATACAACTCGGCTGTTCAAAATCATCTACTTCCAAAGCCAACTGAGGAAAATCTTAAGACCTGTTACCAAGAGCATCAAGAAGCCTTTGCTGCGGAAGAAAGTAAGGACTTAACCGTTCTGATTATGAATGAATCAAAGGTTTTGGATTTAATTGATGTTTCTGATGACGAAGTGCTTGATGAATATCAAGCAAGAAAAAACGAAGAAGGCGAAGAATGGGACGTGCCTTTTGAAAAGGTAAAAAAGAACTTAACCCTTGAGCTTAAACAGCGCAAAATGGCTGATGAAGCAAGAATTTTTGCCGCAAAGATCGAGGATGAGCTTAATGCGACAAAAGACCACGTCGCAGTGGCAGCAAAGTATAATCTTCGCCTTTTAAGAATAAAAAACCTTACGATAAATAATACAGACGCTTTTACGGGGAAGACTGCGATTCCTTTGCCCTATGGAAAAGAGATTGCCGAAATCGCCTTCAATACAAGCGATACAAATGTATTTCAAGAGACTGTTCACGGAGTTCAATTCTTGGTAAACATTGACAAAACTACGCCATCATCCGTCCCAGAGTACGATAAAATTAAGAGTAAAGTGCAGACGTATTGGCTTCGTATGGCGAAAGCAAAAGTTGCGACGCAGATTGCGGAGAGCTTTGTTACCAGAGTTTCTCAAGGTATGTCCCTGGAAAAATTGGCGCACAGCAAACGTTTAACTGTGGACAAAATCGATTCCTTGACCCGTTCTGGAACCGATGGAACAAGCGGCAAGCAAAATAAATTGGGTAGCGAGCTTATAAATAAGATTTTTGCCGCTTCTGTCGGTCAGGCTGTTATTTTGCCAATAGATGGCGGCTATGTGATTGCTTATGTGAAAAGTAAACGTAATCCTGAGCTCGACAAAAAACAAGCTCAACAGTTCAGGACATTGATACACAATTCTATGACCGGCGACTTATTTGCGCAAGTTTTAAGATATTATCAGAAAAAGACAAAAGTCGACGTTAATCAAACGGTCGTAAAACACTATTCGAGCGTTTCTGACGCAGATTAATAGGCTGATGCTCGGACAACCCCATTTTTAATTTAAAATTAATTGATGCCATTTTTGCATGTAGGGAGAAATACGAGCTGTGCCTTTAACGTCTAGCGCTGGGTTGGTTATTAGCTGCTTTTTGTTGGTTTATCTCTTTTAATCATTTTTTCTAAAAAACGCATCGTCATCAGGGTATATAGTACATAATCCTCGTTCAAAATAATTCATAAGCGCCGGTGTACCGGTGTATTACACGCGCCAGTGTTTTGCGGCGAAATTTACCACACAAAAAGCTCAAAGAATATGCCCAAATGCTTCCGTTACTGATAGTTCAAACGTTTTTCTATGGCGCTTGTCGCTTCATCCTTAACAGAAAATTAATTTCGTCAGAGAGAATTCAACTTGAAAGCTGCCAATTCATCACATTACAGCTCTTATTATCTCAAGATTCCCTATCTAAAACATGTTCTCAATTGAGTTTATCAAAGACTGATCCTCACCTCTTTTAGCGGCTGATTCTCGTTTTGCCTCGTATATTTGATGTGTCAATTATTTTTCCGTTGCTTTTTCTCACTTTCGACCATATATTGTATTGTACATTTTTAATATGAGGTAAGAAATGAAGAAATTTTTAATATTATTTGGCGTTTTATTTGGTCCGCTGACAGTTATTCAGCAAAGCAGAGCCGCAGCGCCAACCTTGCAGCACACATTGTCAGCTGCAGGCTGTGGAACTATCAAAGTTGAGGATATTTCCGGTGTACGAGCATTTGCAGTGCCTGAATCGTTAGTAGAAGAATTGCCTCCCAGTTATATATACGCGCCTGAAGAATTTCCGCTTTGTGTCAACAGAGATGAAGTGCCTCAAGAGTTTAAGGTTGTTGTTTTTAGAACGGGCGTTCCGAATGATGTCATTGCTGGTCTAATCGGGAGTGAAGCGCAGGAAATTTTTATTAGCGGTATTACCAAGGGCGATTTTAAGCCGCCGTTCAGCACACTCGCTATACTGTCTTTTAATATTAATAATTCTCTTTTTCTGCAAGCATATGTAAATCCATGCATTGTGAGAGCGATAACGAGTATGCAAGGCTATCCTCTTGACGATTTTGGCCCTTTTTTGGTGGAACCTTTATCCAGAGATTTTGCTCTTAAACATTTGGGGTTTGCTGTGTGGTTAAACGACATTCATTTTAAGGTTCTTGGAATGAGTGTTAGAAGCCCTATCTTACATCCGTTGCCAGAAAATCCTTTGGAATCATTCCAAGCAAGATATCCACTTATTGTTGATTCTATGGAAAGACGATTGGGGCTCTCCGAAGAAGGTTTTTTTCCCGGAGTAAAAAGATTTCTTTGTGGACTGGTGACAAAACAACCGCCTACAATAAAAGACTTTTTTAACAGTTGCATAGAAGAGGCATTAAGGGAAGGACGCATATGCATAGCGCCAGAAGATTCTGAACTAATGCGAACTTTCCGTGCGCGGCATAACTTTATGGATAAGGCGGCCGGAATATATTTTCGGAAAAGAAAAGTTATATTAGTTACTGCATCTAGTGTAATCCATGCATTGACAACTGCTATTCATGAAGGCGCCCACGCCTATGAAGATCAGGTTCTCGGATATCCGTATCTCGTAAGATACCCGGAAATGTTCTCTGTGTTTTTTCAGCATGCTGCCATTTTCTCCGCCCTAGAAAGTGGGCATATATCTCCGAATGAATTTTTAGAGTATGTATCGCCAATAATACGAAGTATACGACAAAATTTGGCGACTTTAGAAAGGTGTTCTACTGCCGCATTAAAATTCTCGGAATCGGAAAGCAAAAGTTTTTCCGGATTAGAAGATATCGCATATTGTGAAGAAGATCGTATTCCTACATTAGACATACTTTCAATATGGACTCAATTATCTTCGAAGTCTGATTATCAGCTTGCGCAGGCTTATGGTTTTGTATGGTGCGATAGGATTTTTAATGGCCGAAAGATATTCCATTCAATGGTCGATGAGACGCGCAAGTTGATGATCGGCGAATCGGAAGGTTTTCGGGATCATTTTGATCAGGAAAGTGTAAATAGCACTATTGCCTTTTTAAAAGATAAATTTGAACAGGTTGAAGCGTTTGTTCCTGCAACAGAATGAATTGAGATGACGCTCTAGGCAAGTTGATATTCAAATCTTCTTTTAGAAAACAGAAGGCTTGATAGATTAGCCGGTTCCTGGATTTTGACTCTGGGGATCGGCGTGTCCTTACGTTTGTTCCCGCGCTGGAACACTTGTCTTAATCGGCAGAGCTACCTTAAGATCTCGCGCTTTCCTACATGATTTGGTTTGCTTACAATGCCTTCCTTTTCCATACGCTCTATCATCCTGGCCGCACGGTTGTACCCTATTTGCAAGTGCCGTTGAACGAAACTTGTCGTTGCGCGGCCTTCGCGCAAAACTACCTCAAGGGCTTGATCGTAAAGAGGGTCTTTTTGCGAAGAAGAAAAATTATCAAACCCCATACTTTCATCGCCTTCTTCGGGATCTATTGTTATGTTTTCTACATAGTCCGGAGGGCCAAATTGTTTAAGATACTGGACAATCTTTTCAACTTCCTGATCGCTGACAAATGGGCCGTGAATACGTATAATTCTTCCGCCGGTAGACATATACAGCATGTCTCCCTGCCCCAGAAGTTGTTCGCCGCCTTGTTCGCCAAGTATCGTGCGGCTGTCGATTCTTGAGGCAACCTGAAAACTTATTCTGGAAGGAAAATTAGCTTTTATGGTGCCGGTAATAACATCCACAGACGGCCTTTGCGTAGCCATTATAAGGTGAATGCCTGCCGCCCTGGCCATCTGCGCCAACCGTTGAACTGTAGCATCAATTTCTTTGCCCGCCGTAAGCATAAGATCGGCCATTTCATCCACTATCACAACTATATAGGGAAACGGCTCCGGAGGTATGTCTTCATATTCATAAATAGGTTGACCGGTATCTGGGTCATAGCCCGTTTGTATTTTATGCGAGAGGTCGTCGCCGGTTTTTTTGGCGTTTATTACTTTAGTGTTGTACCCTTCAACATTTCTTACCCCAAGTTTTGACATAGTCCTGTATCGAGACTCCATTTCACTTACGGCCCATTTCAGAGCAACGACCGCCTTTTTGGGATCAGTAACCACCGGGGACAAAAGGTGAGGAATCCCGTCGTAGACGGAAAGTTCAAGCATTTTGGGGTCTATCATTATGAACTTGCATTGATCGGGAGGAAGTTTATAAAGCAACGATAGTATCATCGCGTTAATTCCAACTGACTTTCCTGAACCGGTAGTTCCTGCAACAAGAAGATGAGGCATTCTTGCGAGATCAACAATAACGGCGTCTCCGCCTATGTCTTTCCCCAGCGATACGGCAAGTGGAGAAACAAACTCAACGTACGCGCTATCTGACAGAAGCTCGCGCAAAAATACTGTTTGTCTTTTGGCGTTAGGAAGCTCTATGCCAATTACATTTCGTCCGGGAACAACGGCTACGCGAGCGGAAATTGCGCTCATAGATCGAGCGATATCGCCAGCAAGCCCAATTACACGCGCCGATTTTATGCCTGCGGCGGGCTGAAGCTCATATAATGTTATAACCGGCCCGGGCTTAACGCCAATGATTTCACCTTTTATGCCAAATTCCTCAAGCACGCTGTTGAGCTTTTTGGAATTAGATTCAAGGGTATGTTGATCCAGCTTGCCTTTATCGAAAGTAATTCTTGGCTGATGCAAAAAATCCAATGAAGGCAAAATGAAATTATTACCTTCTCCGTCAAAAATTTGTTCATCCTCAGACACAGCAGATTGTTTTTTCGTGGAGAAGTTTCCGCTGGCCCGGTCAAAAACGTGTTGCGATGGAAAAATACCGCAATTATCGGGCATATCAGGATTGTTAATGCCCCGCGTAAGATTTTCTGAACCAACAATAAAGCCAGCAAATTTTTTGCAGTAAAAAAACAGCTTGCCGATACCAAAAGATGCGGCTTTATAGAATTTCCCGCAAGCAGATATCGTTGAACTGAAAGACGTTTTTGTCGAATAACAAAAGGAAAGAAAAGCAATTAGCAGCCAAGTTGCAGCAGCCATTATATTACCTATGACATTCAGATATAAATTTCCTCCGAAAATGTTGTTTGCGAATTCGGCGATTTTTTTTCCGCAAAAATTATCAAAATCCGGGCCGGGCAGACATGCAAGAAGGCAAGACGACGACGCGCAAGCGATAATAACAAACACGCCGCGGCGCCATTGTATTTTAACGCCGCGAAATGCTTTCCAGCTCCACAACAAAAAAGTAATCGGGGCCAGATAAGATGCGCGCCCAAATATTTGAATCAACAAATCCGCCGTATAGCTTCCATAAACTGAAAGCAAATTGACGACCTCCGCTTCGCCGGACACATTGAAAGATACGTCCAAAGGCGAATATGAAACAAGCGCTAGGAATAGCGCTATCGCCACGAAAAAAAACAGCGCTGACAACAAAACGGAAAAATAACGAGAAAGCCCCTCTCTTAAATCTTGAGACAACAGCTGCCGCTTTTTCACAAACTTCCTTTCAACAACGTAAGTACGTCTAGCACATCTTATGTCTATGAGAATTGCTTAGTTAGAAGATACAACGCAGAAACAAACGCCACAAGAGATTTCGACTGCTGCCGAAATCTCTGTATGCGCATTCAAGCTGTTCTTGACGTAAGTCTCGTCAGACTATTGAGGGATTGACTCTTCTTCAAATTCCTCCAAGGGGAGAGGATTTGACGCTTCTTCATTGGCGAGACTTAAGAAATTTACCACCCTCCACAAGCGTGAGGTAAAACCCATACGCTTGCGTTGCCTGTATTCCCGTCCTTGCTCTAAAGAAAATTCCGGCATTTCTCTAAGAAAAATGGAAGAACTAATTCTAGGCAAGGTTCCGCCGATTATCTTTAGCACAATACCCATATCGTTCAGATCATTAGCAGCACCCGCCCCTTCCATGTGAGATATTACCGACCGTGCTGCGTCAACTGAAGTATGGTAAAAAATATCTCTTGTTCTACTAACATCAGATTTCTTAAGACTAGCCACCCCTTCTATTAAATCCTGGTCACATATGGCAGGCGTGCCAAGCGCTATGTTTAACAAGTACTCGCGAAATTTACCAGCATGAACCGACTTTCCGTTTTCTAATTCTTGCGATATCGCAAGCAGATCTTTTGCTGACCAGGCGCCTTTTGTAACTTCTATATCAAAAAGCGGAACGGTCCAGGTCAGCTTGCTTACGGCTCTAGTAAAGCACGTTATATATTCATCATCAAGACAAAGCGCCATCGTCCGCTTAAACACTGTATCGATTAAGCCTTGAAAATCAATGTCCACGCCTGGAATAAATCGTGAAAATTCCTTGAAGGCGCCTGTTAAATTTTCACTTGCAATAAAATGTTTTCCCAACATTAGCTGTAAAAACGTATCCCTGTATTCTCTACGCAGATCCGCGCCTTTCAGTAGATAGAGCGCCTCTACCAGAAAATCCCGTTCACAACCACAGGATATGTTCGCGTAACCATCGGGGAAGCGGCCCGTAAATACGGCAGCAGCCATTGCAAACGGACTGGGATTATCAATTCCATATTCTTTAAAGACATTTCTGGCTGGAAAAGTCAGCGTCCGAACAAATAAAGCGGCGGCATTTTGCTGTAGAATAAATTTTTCTACCCTCGCACAACCGGCTCGCTCCGTTTGTTTTTTTCCCTCTTTTTCAAGCTGAAGAAGATGTCGTTCTCGATCCCCATCTTTGAGAGGAACAGCGCGTACCTCTACGAAAAAGTCAATTAAATCAGGGGCTAACAGTTTGTCGCCACGCGATTCTGGAACGTCTCTGCAAAATTGTGTCAACCCTTCCAGCGCTGAGCTGCATCGCCTAGACATTTCTTCGCTTTCTTGCTCTATGCCCTCATAATATGAGAGTGACGCAGTAGTTTTGTGTGTCCGTGCCCGTGCTAATTTCTCTTCCTCCAGCTCTAAACGAGAGCGTATCGCCTGAAATGTCCTGGCCAACAAACTAGCATCTTCAGTCAACAAACGAGTTTCTCTGGCTAACAAACTAGCCTCATCTTTTGGAGCAACAGGCCTTCTTGCCCCCAGAGCCATTTGATTGTCAAAAGCAAAAACAGCCAAAACGATTGTGCTGCAAATTAAATTTTTCTTATTCATTTTTTTCTCCTTAACGTTATCAACCCACAGATTGACTAATGTCTAATCCGATTATTTAATTATCGTATATATGCACACCACTTGTCAATACTTTTTTGCAAACAACGAGAATAAAACTACGCAAAGCCCTCCGTTCACAAACAAAAAAAGCATTGCCTCATAAGGACTGCCTGTCGTAAACTTAAAAAGGTTGTTTCACGATTTTCTAATCCTATCAGTTACCTTAAAAGGCCGCATGAATAGCAAATCTTTAGAACTTTACGAAAAAAAAGGCTATCGTCCGTGCGTAGGTATGATTGTTGTTAATCAAGAGGGTAAAATCTTTGTCGGCGAGAGAACGGATGTAAAAGGCGCTTGGCAAATGCCTCAAGGAGGAATTTCGTCCGGAGAAATGCCTTTGAAGGCTGCATACCGAGAATTGCATGAAGAAACGGGCATGGCTCAAAGAGACTTAATTCTGAAAGCGCAAGCAAAACGCGTATACATATACGACTTTCCAAGTAAAACAGCCCATCGAACATTTGGCGGAAAATATAAAGGACAGGTTCAACAATGGTTTTTGTTCAGGTTCGCAGGGAATGATTCTTCGGTAAATATTGCGCAGTCCGAGCAAGAGTTTTCTGCTTGGAAATGGGAAGCGCCAAATATAGTCCTGGGTCTTGCTGTTGATTTTAAAACAGATGTTTATAGAGAAGTTTTCTGTGACTTTTGTATTAAGGTAAGTTAGAGTTACTATCATTTACGGAACAGGATGAAGTATATGGATAAGCAAAAAGCGCTTGAGTCTGCGCTTGCGCAAATAGAGCGAGCTTTCGGCAAGGGTTCGATTATGAAGCTCGGGCAGCATGAGATTGCCGTTGACGCGGATGCAATATCGACAGGATCCTTAGGGTTGGATATCGCCTTAGGCATAGGAGGTTTGCCATGCGGACGTATAGTCGAGATATTCGGCCCGGAGAGCTCGGGAAAAACTACTTTGGCTCTTCAAGCTGTCGCCGAAGCGCAAAAGCGAGGCGGCGCCTGCGGCTTTATAGATGCAGAACATGCTTTAGACCCCGTTTATGCACGAAAACTTGATGTGAATATCGACGAGCTTTTGATATCTCAACCGGATACTGGGGAACAAGCCCTCGAAATAGCGGATACCCTTATAAGGTCGGGAGGGCTTGACGTTCTTGTCATCGACAGCGTTGCCGCTCTTGTTCCGAAAGCCGAGCTTGAGGGTGAAATGGGTGATACGCATGTCGGACTTCAAGCTCGATTAATGAGCCAAGCCCTTCGGAAACTGACCTCAACGATAGCGCGTTCACGCTGCATACTGATATTTATAAATCAAATACGCATGAAAATCGGCGTGATGTTTGGAAACCCGGAAACAACGACCGGGGGAAACGCTTTAAAATTTTACGCTTCTGTCAGGCTGGACATCCGGCGCATAGGAAGTATAAAAGACAAAGACGAAGTTGTCGGAAGCCAAACGCTAGTTAAGGTCGTCAAAAATAAAATGGCCCCGCCGTTTAAAACAGCAAGTTTCGATATAATGTACGGCGAAGGAGTGTCCAAAGAAGGCGAAATCGTCGACCTTGGAGTTACGGCCGAGGTTGTCGAGAAATCCGGCTCTTGGTATTCGTATAAAGAACAAAAACTTGGCCAGGGACGAGAAGCTGCTAAGCAGTCTTTGAAAGAAAATTCTGCTTTATCTTCCGAAATCGAAAATATTTTGCGCGAGAAGGCTGGGCTAGGCTTAAAAACTCAGCCGCCGCAACAGCTTAAATAATTAACGTAATTTCATGATCTCTTCGAATGAGCTGCGAAGCGCCTTTTTAGGTTTTTTTTCTAATAAAGACCATCCGGTTCTTCCGTCAAGCTCATTAATTCCAAGTAACGACCCAAGTTTGCTTTTCGTGAACGCGGGAATGGTCCAGTTCAAAGATATTTTTATTGGAAAAGAGAAAAGTTTGAATAAGCGCGCGACTACCGCGCAAAAGTGCGTCAGAGCCGGCGGCAAGCATAATGACCTTGACCAAGTTGGATATACCGCAAGACACCATACTTTCTTTGAGATGCTGGGAAATTTTTCCTTCGGGGACTACTTCAAAGAAAAGGCTATTCTTTTCGCTTGGGAATTCCTTACAAAACAGGTCGGCCTTTCAAAGGATCGATTGCTTGTGACCGTATATCACGATGACCGAGAAGCCTCCGTTCTGTGGAAAAAAATCGCTGGGCTTAGCGATCAAAGAATCATTCCCATATCTACGAACGATAACTTCTGGGCAATGGGCGACACAGGGCCGTGCGGGCCGTGTTCAGAAATATTCTATGACCATGGAGAACATATATTCGGCGGAGTTCCAGGTTCATCAACCCAAAACGGAGACAGATTTATCGAGATATGGAACTTAGTATTCATGCAATTTGAACAGCTTGCCGATGGCAACAGGATTTCCTTGCCAAGACCATCCATCGATACCGGCATGGGGCTCGAAAGGCTGGCCGCCATCCTTCAAGGGGTGCATGATAACTATGAAACCGATATACTAAAGGCTTCCATTCAAGATATAAATGCTTTGCTTAACAGGGCGCCTGACGATATCACGCCATCGCATAAAGCAGTTGCCGATCATGTGCGCTCGACATGTTTTTTGTTGGCCGACGGAGTTATACCCGGCAACGAGGGATGCGGCTATGTGCTTCGGAGAATTATGCGTCGCGCTATACGCCATGCAAATAAGTTGGGGGCGCTGTCCAAAGATTTTTTCATGACTAAGGTTGCCAAGTCTTTTATTCCAAGAATGTCATCGCATTATAAAGAGCTGGAAATGTTTTCTCCGGCCATTATACATAACATAGTCTTGGAGGAAGAACGTTTCCAGCAAACTTTGGACAAAGGGCTGCTTATCCTTGATCAAGAGATAAAAAGTCTCGGCGATAAAAAAAACATGCCGGGAGATGTTGCTTTCAGGCTTTACGATACATACGGATTTCCGCTTGATTTAACCGAAAATATACTGCGCGATCAAAATATAACTGTGGATATTCACAGATTTGATGAATGCGCCGAAAAACAAAAAATTAAGGCCAAAAAATCTTGGGGCGGATCTGGCGAGAAAGTTTTGTCGCAAGCTATTTACGATCTTAAACAAAGGATCGGTGGGGAGGCAACCTTACCGCTGGCCTATGACTGCGATAAAAATCAATCGCATATTGTGGCAATTTTGAAAGATGATGGAATAGTTTCCCAGATTGCCAAAGGTGAACACGGAGCAATCATAACGGCCGAAAGCTGTTTCTACGGCGAATCAGGAGGACAAGTCGGCGATATTGGGATTATAGAAAGCCTAAGCGCCGAATTTCGTGTTGAAGATACAAAAAAAATCAACGATATAATCATCCATTACGGACAAGTTATAAACGGCAGTTTTGTTAACAAACAAGCCGTATCGCTTGCTGTCAACGCAGTTAATCGCAACAAGATTCGCACTAATCACAGCGCAACACATTTACTTCACAGCGCGTTGCGCAAAGAGCTCGGGGAAACTGCCGTACAGAAAGGTTCTCTTGTGTCTGCCGACCGCCTGAGGTTTGATTTTAATTATCATAAAGCCTTAACCGACGATCAAATTTTCAAAACTGAAATGCTGGTAAATCAGTGGGTTCGGCGCAATCTTTCCGTATCAATTGATATAACGGACAAAGACGCTGCCATTAAGTCAGGCGCAATGGCCTTGTTTGGGGACAAATACGGCGACAAGGTCAGGCTGGTTACCATGAAGGACGATCAAACGAAAACTGTTATTTCGGCTGAACTGTGTGGTGGACTGCACGTAGGCTCAACCGGAGAAATAGGGATATTCAAAATAACCGAGCAAATCGGCATAGGATCGAACATACGAAGAATTGAAGCCATAGCCGGGGCTGAAGTGCTCAACTATATCGCAGGTTTTGAGCAAACGATCAAAGATCTTTGCGTCATAATAAAATGCGTTCCAAACGAATTAGCGAGCAAATGTTCAAGTCTTGTTTCCACAATTGGTCAGTTGGAACAAAAGAACGCAGAATTAAGACAACAAGTCGCGCTTGCAGGAAGCTCGGTCGATAAAGACGACATTTGCGAAATAAATGGCATACAGTTCCTCAGCAAAAGTACTACAGGCCTCAATGCAAAAGAACTTCGATCTTTAATGGATCAGTTGAGATCTCTGCACAAAACAAAAAGCGTAATAAGTCTTGCCAATGTAAATAAAGAAAAAGTGTCTATGGCTATCGGAGTAAGCAAAGACATTTCCGGTATTTATCCAGCAAACAGTCTTTTGAAAGAAATTGTTAATATTATCGGCGGCACAGGTTGCGGCGGTCGACCGGATTTTGCTGAAGGAGGAGGAAATATTTCTTCGAAAATCCCAGAAGCATTTGATAGAATAAAACAGCTCTTGTAAAAAAGCTGAGCGCTTCAAAAAAACTCTGAGCCTTGTAAACTATATTACCGTTCTATATGATAAATATAGCGATGGGATTGGGTGTCGTGCAAAAACTCAAACCCAAGTTTTTCCAGTATCTTTTTTGAAGCCGTGTTATTTTTTATTGCTGTGCCGGTTACTGCTCTTAGGGGAACGTCATTAGGAAGCCTCAGCTTTCTTTTTAGGGCTTTTGGCACCATGTGTTTCATAATCGCATATGCCATTTCAAAGCCGTAGCCTTTACCGCGAAACTCTTTGAACAAGGCATAGGATATTTCGGCGCGGTCCGGACGTGTATAGGCTATATGATCGAGAGAAACATAACCGACAAACTTGCCGCTTTTCTTTTCATACGCCAGATACCCACCGAAGGGTCTTTGATTTTTTATGCTTTCTGTCCAATTGTTTAGCGTAAAGTCGATTTCTTTGTCAGAGAAAGACTCTACTCCGGATAGCGTTTGCATTATCTCTGGGTTTTTAAATATCTTCACCATTAAAAATCTGTCGTTTTTGTCGGACTGCCTGAGTATAAGGCGTTTGGTTTTGATCGTTGTTTTTTGTCCCGATTTTGCCGCAAACTCAACTTTTATACCGTAAAACCAGGAATAAAATGTCGTGTAACAACAGCCCCCCGCCAGAAACGCTATAATCATTAATACGGCAAAGCGTTTAGATTTAAATCTCAAAGCAAGAGCTCCTTAAGCATATAAAACGCTAGTGTATAACAAACAAATTACTTTAATTATAATTTCGCGGCCGTTAAGCTCAATACATTGTTCTTATCGGTCGACGAGGGCTTTTTTGATTTTCTATTAGAAGTTTTTACTTGAGCAATATATTCCGCGCGTTGCCGCTGACCTGGGCTTTTTAAGCCGTATTTGATCGCCCTTTTGGCTTGAGCAATCGCTTCATTCTTATTTTCTCGCAGCAGGGCGCTTTCTGCTAACATAAGGGCAGATTCCCCGTATTCATTCCTTCTCCCGTAAATTATCGAAAGCAGACGCCAAGCCAGCAATTCTGTTCTGTCTTTAATCAATACATTATGCAAAACCTTTTCCGCTTCATTCAGACTTGCAATATCGCCGCTCTTTACGAGAGCATTAGCGAAGGTAACGTTAAGAAGCACATCATCTTTTTTCATAGCAACTAGCCTTCTGTAGAGCATAACGGCTTCTGCAATCCTGGAATTCTCGTAAAGTATTTGAGCTTTCGTTTCTGCCAAATATGGATCCTTAGGGAACCGGCTTATCAAAATATTTATACACGTTATTGAACCATTAAAATCCCCTCGCCTGTTAAGCGCAATTGCCCTGGCATATAAAGTTTCCATTGAATCGTCGTTTTTAGGATATTTTGCCAAAACCTTTTCTATTGGCGCTGAATATGCCCAGAGTTTGACTTTTATCCTTTTGTATCTTTCCTCGATCCCATCAGGAATCTTTCCCGAGCGGGTTGTTTGCTGCTTATAACGATCGACGTTTGAGCGCAAATAATTTACGCGTTCTTCAATATCTGGATGGGTATTGGGCAAGCCTTTCTCTCCGATATTAAGGCGAGCAGACAACGCAAAAATTTCCGTAATTTCAAGCAATCCCCTTGAAGAAAGTCCGAGTTTCTGCATAAACTCCATAGCCTTGTTGTCCGCAGCTTCTTCTTCTGCGCGAGAGTGATATAAAAATGTGTTTGTTCCCATGGCAATACCGCCAAGCACTCCTCCCATTACAAGATCCGGCGATCCGGCCATCATGCCCGCCCCTATACCAAGCAACATAAGCGCCCCTGATAATATTTTCGATCTTTCCGCCATGCCAATATGACGTATTAAATGTTCACATGCGATATGTCCAATTTCATGCGAAAGAACGCCAACAATATGCTCAACTTTCTCCGCTTTGAACAGCAGACCGGCGCAAATGAATACTGTTCTGTCAAAGGTCGCAAAAGCGTTTACAGTTTTACTGCCCAGAACATAAATTTTGACCGACTTTCTGCTTACGCCGGCTACGTCGAGAATCGGGTTTAAAATGTCTATCAGGACGTCTTCGATTTCGCTGTCGCGAATCAACACCACATCATCGTCGCCATAGCTAGCTAAGCACGTAAGCAAAATGGCGCAGATCACCGCCAAATGTTTAATAAGCCTCAACACAAAAATAAATCATCAAACGAGTTGTCGAAGTTTACATATAGCATTTGGTTCAGTTATGTTCCAGGATAGTAAAGCCTTATGGATTTAACACAGGCGACAGGGTATCAGTAACTTCCTCAAGGATTTTTTCTTGCGACGTTGCGATCTTGTAAGCCGCTTCTTGCATAGACTTTCTTTTGTCCATGTTTTCAATTTGCTCGCTGATACTGTTTATCAGTTCAGTAGCGCTGTTTACAACTGTTGCGGCAGAATTATTGCGAAACAGCCGGTCAAGCTCTTTAAAGTTATGCATATAGTTGCCATAAATGATGGAGCACTTTAGTTTGGCCGGTTCAAGAATGTTGTGGCCACCCTGAGGAACAAGCGAACCGCCGACAAAGGCAATATCGGCCAAAGCATAAAAAGTCCCAAGCTCTCCGATAGTGTCGACCACATAAAGTTCAGTGTCTTTTTGTATGTCGTTACCCACTTGCGATCGGCGCATATACTTGATCCGTGCTTCAAAACACAAAGCGCTAACATCTTTACACCTATTTGGATGCCGAGGCGCAAGGATGGTGAATATATTATGTTTCTCCTTTAAGCGATTGTATGCAGATATTATAAGCTCTTCCTCGCCTTTATGAGTGCTTGCTGCGACAAATATAACCTTATCCCCAACTTTTGACCTTATGCAGTTGAAAGTTTCCTGATTTACGGGGAGGCTGTCTGAAGAGTGTTTTAAGTTTCCAAAATAATAAACGCAACCATCTGTAAAGCCTTGAATTTTTTTACAATCATCTTCCGATTGTGCAATTATTGTTGAAAATTGCCTAAGAATCCTAGCGATTGTTTTTGGAAACCTGCGCCAATTGTTCAGGCTTTTGTCCGACAATCTCGCGTTCACAAGGGCCATTTTTATCCCATGGTCATGTGCGACTTTTATAAGATTGGGCCACAATTCCGATTCAAAGAATAAAGAACAGTCCGGTCGCCAATAACTTATAAACCGCTGACACCAATTATACGCGTCAAGAGGGGCGTACTGATGTATGCACGACTCATTTAGGGCTGGACAAGCTTGAATTCGCGATTTCAGAAGATCGGCCGCAGTTTTAGTGCTTGTTGTAATCAGAATTTTAGCCCCCCCCCCTTTTTTAAGATGCTTAAACAGAGTGATTGCCGTTAGCGTCTCTCCAACGCTTGCCGCATGCATCCAAATTAATTTGCCACTTGGACGCATCATTGTGGCAATACCGCGATGATTTTTTAGCCTTTTGTTACGATCGTCATATTTAATCGATTTTATGAACGAGTACGCCAAAATCACAGGCGCCAACAACAAAGACAAATACTTATAAAAAATGAATAACATATTTCCTTAGCTAGTCAGAAAAAGCCTGAGCCTTGTAAAGGCCGGCATAGAAACCTCTTAAGCTGATTAAATCGCTGTGCGAACCGGACTCAACTATTTTTCCTTTATCAAGCACCAAAATTCTGTTTGCGTCAAGTATAGTAGACAACCTATGTGAAACAACCAGAGTAGTTCTGCCTCGCATAAGGTTGTTTATGGCCGACTGCACTTGTCTTTCCGATTCAGAGTCCAACGAGCTTGTCGCTTCGTCCAAAAGCAATATCGGCGCGTCTTTTATAAGCGCTCGCGCAATTGTAATTCTTTGACGTTGTCCCCCAGACAAAGCTATCCCGTTTTCTCCTACGATTGTATCAAATTTTTGCGGTAAAGTTTTGACAAAATCTGTTACAGCGGCCATATCGGCAGCCTTAAGTATTTCTTCAAAACTGCATGATGGTCTTCCATGTGCGATGTTATCGCGAATCGTTGAATTAAAAAGGATATTTTCTTGGCTTACCAAGGCTATCTTGCTGCGAAGGGAAGTAAGTTTCACCTCGTTTATATTGATTTCGTCTATCAATATCCTACCCTGCGAACAATTATAAAAACGTGGAATTAAGTTGATCAAAGAGCTTTTTCCAGCTCCGCTGGCGCCTACTACGGCAATTTTGCCACCCTTATCAATTTTAAACGACACGCCTTGCAAAGCCACATTCCCGTTAGGATACGAAAAACTGACATTGTCAAACGCCAACTCTCCGTTTTTTATGACTAACTCTTCGGCGTTTGGCGGATCGATAATCGTAGGCTTTATTTCAAGCAACTGGTATAATCTTTGAGCAGAAACCAGGCTTTCTTGAATATTATTGTTGAGTTGGGAAAGGTTCTTAATTGGTCTATACGCCAAAAGCAGCGCTCCCACGAAACTAAGAAATGTTCCGGCAGACTGCTGGCCGTTTATGACGTACATCCCGCCAATAAATATAACTGATGCGGTTGTTATGCCGATAAGCGTTTCCATAATCGGGTGCACAAGCGCCCTAGTATTGGCAGATTTAAGGACAATTCCTCGGATCTTTTCCGAAATCTTGAAGGCAGAAGACGTTTCAAGGTTTTCAAGGTTGTAAGCCTTTATAAGACGTATCCCTTGAAAGGCTTGAATCAAAAATGTCGACCAAATTCCCATCTCATTCTGAGATTTGGCTGCAAAACGTCTTACACGGAAACTTATACGCAATATTGGAAACAAAACAAGAGGAAAACCAATAAAACCAATCAGCGCCAGCTTGAAGTCTTTGTAAAAAGCAAGAATTACAAGGAAAATCAGAGTTACCAGATCCTTGCCGACATTGGTAAGCATCGTCGACACCATAGTACGTAGAGCTGCAACGTCGTTGGTAAGGCGAAAAACTAAGTCGCCGGTATTGTTCCTGTAAAAAACGTCTAGATCGGCATTAATAAGAGCGCGAAATCCTCGCATTTGAAATTCGGTAACCATTTTTTGACCAAGGTTCGCAAATGCGATATCCTTAATGAAGTCCCCAACGCCACGCATCATAGAGATAACAACGGCAACAACAGCGATTTTTATTAATTTGCCGACGTGTAACCGTACTATCACATCGTCAATCACTCGTTGAATGACATACGTAAGCGCGCCGGTACTTGCCGCCGCAAGCATCATGCCAAGCATAGCCCACATCAAAACAACGGAATTAGGCTTAATATGCTCAATATACAAGCGGTTAATAATTTTCCGATTATCCGGCGATGCGAGCGTTTTTATTAACAAGGCGTTTCCTTACGAGTACTGAGAATAATATAATGCCAACACGATTCTAGGAAGATAAGAGCTAACAGAAGCGCTTACAAGAAAAATTATGGCAGAGTATTGGTTCAAAATGCCGTTTTACGGCGCGCCTCATGTTTTGCGGAAAAAAGTCAAAACAAAGTTTTGCCGGTTGCGACGTACACTTAAAGCGCATTTGCGCGGCCCATGGCTAGAAACTTTTTGTTTCTGTGCTCTGAAAAGTCGCTGACGTTGCCATTTAGAAGATTGCTAAGCGATCTTTTAATCGTGTCGCCGACTATTTGAATCGTTTTTTTTCTATGTCTGTGAGCGCCGCCAACAGGCTCTTTAATTATTTCATCTATCACTTCGAGTTTAAGCAAATCATAGGCAGTAAGGCGCAAAGCATTTGCGGCCTCAACGGCATTTTCTCGGCTTTTCCAAAGAATCGAAGCGCAACCTTCCGGCGATATAACTGAATAAACTGAGTTTTCAAGCATAGCTATGTGATTGGCAACCCCAATTGCTATCGCTCCGCCCGATCCGCCTTCTCCAATGACTGTGCTGACAATCGGGACGCTTAAATTGAAACCTGTCTCTAAACATTTGGCTATTGCTTCAGCTTGACCACGTTCTTCAGCCTCTATTCCGGGGAAAGCCCCCGCGGTATCGATAAAAGTGATAAGCGGCATATTGAAGCGATCGGCCATTTGCATAAGACGACGCGCTTTACGATATCCTTCCGGATTTGGCATACCAAAATTGCATTTAATTCTTTCGTTTGTGTCATGCCCCTTGTTTTGACCAATAACGACAACAGACGTACCGTCCAGACGACCAATCCCTCCCATCATTGCGGGATCTTCGCCAAAATACCTGTCTCCCGCAAGAGGAGTAAAATCGCTGATTAAAACCTCTATGTAGTCAGGCGTTTTTGGTCGCTCGCTGTGCCTGGCAACTTGTACTCGCTCCCATGGGGATAAGTTATCGTAAGTTTTGCTCAACAACTTCTCAAGTTTTTGCTCAAGCCTGGACACCTCTTCAGCTATGCTCGGCTCAGCAGCTACGCGAGGCCTAAGTTTGTTTATCTTAGCCTCAACCTCGAATATAGGCTCTTCAAACTTAAGCGTTATCATGTTTTCACCGGTTACTGCCTGAGTAAATTTATAATCTTAAGCATCCAGTTTCTTCCCGCCAAGCACATGGGTATGGAAGTGTGAAACTTCTTGGCATCCATTGACGCCGGTATTCATCACGATCCGATAGCCGCTTTCGCTTATTCCCGCGTCTTTAGCAACCCTAACAATAGCCCGAAAATACTCGGCAATTTGCGCATCAGACGAATTATCTACAAAATCAGTTAGACACACGCTCTGGCTTTTCGGCAAGACCAATATATGCTGCGGCGCTTTGGGATATATATCTTGAATCGCGAGAACATCGTCGCTCTCAAAGACCTTTGAACACTCAGCCTCTCCGCGTAAAATCTTGGCGAAGATATTATTAGTATCGTATTTTTTCGACATTTTTATTATACTTGCTGACGTTACACAGAAATTATTACTATCATAGAAGATCGCAAAATGACACACGATTCCGATCAACGCTCAACCTGGCATGGAACTACTATAATTTCGGTACGGAAAGGCGACGAAGTCGTTATTGCCGGAGATGGCCAAGTCACCATGGGATCATGCGTGGTTAAAGCCACAGCTCGTAAAATAAGAGTTCTTTCCGGAGGCAATGCGCTAGCAGGATTCGCCGGGTCTACAGCAGATGCGCTAACCCTCTTTGAGAAGTTGGAAACAAAGATGGAACAATTTCAAGGACAATTGATTCGCGCTTGCGTTGAACTTGCGAAGGATTGGCGTACAGACAAATACCTTAGACGGTTGGAAGCTATGATGGCGGTGGTTGATCGCCAAACGTCACTTATACTAAGCGGTAATGGTGATGTGCTAGAGCCGGAAGGCGGCGTCATAAGCATAGGATCAGGAGGGAATTATGCTCTGGCAGCGGCAAGAGCCCTTATGGAAACAGCAGTGAATCTCTCCGCTGAGAAAATTGCTCTTAAAGCCATGAATATTGCCGCAGACATTTGTATTTACACAAACAAAAACATAACGTTAGAAAAATTAACAGGCGTAGATAAATGAAAACCTTATTGTCTCCAAAAGAGATTGTTAACGAGCTTGACAAGCATATCGTTGGTCAGGTTGAAGCAAAGCGCGCTGTAGCGCTGGCTTTGCGTAATCGTTGGCGCAGACAAAAAGTGGCAAGCCCGCTGAAAGAAGAAATTTTGCCGAAAAATATACTTATGATAGGGCCGACCGGAGTCGGTAAAACTGAGGTGTCGCGAAGACTTGCTCGTCTTGCTCAAGCTCCATTCATTAAAGTTGAAGCAACTAAATTCACAGAGGTCGGGTATGTCGGCCGCGACGTTGAGCAAATCATTCGTGATTTGCTTGAAGTTGCAATTTTTGACGCTAAAGAACTTGCGCGCAGGCAAAGTCAGAAAAAAAGCAAAAAATTGGCTGAAGAACGCATAATTGTTGCCTTAATAGGGGAAAAAGCGTCGGAAGAAACGCGCAATAAATTTAAAGAAATGCTTGATTCTGGAAAACTCGAAGATCGTGAAATAGAAGTAAAAGTATCCGATCAGGCATCGCTGGGACCTATGCCGTTTTTCGACATTCCCGGTGCTCCTGGCGCCCAGATGGGCATGATAAATTTGAATGATATGATAGGCAAAACTTTGGGCATTGGGAACAAAACTAAAATTAGAAAAATGACCGTAGCCCAAGCCAGAGCCAAACTGACCGCAGATGAAACTGAAAGATTGTTGGATCAAGATAAGATCATCCGTGAGGCGATCAACAATGTTGAGCAAAATGCTATAGTTTTTATCGACGAGATAGACAAGATTTGCGCGCGCGCCAATGTTTCCGGCGCAGATGTAAGTCGTGAAGGGGTCCAAAGAGATTTGCTGCCTTTAATCGAAGGGTGCTCAGTGCCAACTAAGTACGGAACCGTTAAGACGGACTATATTTTATTTATTACATCCGGGGCGTTTCACGTTACAAAACCTTCCGATCTTTTGCCGGAGCTGCAGGGACGGCTTCCAATAAGAGTGGAGCTTAAACCTCTTACAAGCAAAGATTTCGTTCGCATATTGACCGAACCCGAGTCCAGCTTGATCAAACAGTACCAGGCCTTGCTTGCAACCGAAAATGTGACCTTAGAGTTCACATCAGATGGGATCTCTAAGATAGCCGGCACTTCAGCCGAAATAAATGAAAATGTCGAGAATATCGGCGCCAGACGTCTCCATACGATTTTGGAAAAGGTGGTTGAGGAAGTAAGCTTTAATGCCGAGAAGGACAAAGGAAAGGTCGTTGTAATAGACGAAAAGTATATAGAGAACGCTATCGGCGCTTTAGCCTCGAACAGAGATCTTTCGAGATTCATACTGTAGGGCTCTCTGCTCTTTCCAAATCAAATGTCTTTAAAGCCTGTAAAAATTGGTTCGTTAAGTATAGAATCTCCTGTTTTCTTGGCGCCGATGTCGGGAGTAAGCGATCTGATCTATCGACGGCATGTGCTTCGCTTTGGTCAAGCGCCCACATTTTGCGAAATGGTTGCCTCAGAAGCCGTTAACCGCGGAAACCAAAGGACTATGCGTATGATTTTGCATTCCTCGAATACGACCAAGATAGTGCAAATCGTTGGAAACGAGCCTCATAGCATGGCGGAAGCAGCAAAAATAAATGAAGACCTAGGAGCGGATGTTATAGATATCAATATGGGATGTCCTGTTCGCAAAGTAGTCTCGGGATTTGCAGGATCTGCACTAATGAAAGATGAGATTCTTGCAACAAAAATAGTAAACGGCGTAGCAAGCGCCATAAAAATACCTGTAACTGTAAAAATGCGTATGGGGTGGGATCACGCCAATCTTAATGCGCCTAGGTTGGCCGCTATACTGCAAGATAATGGCGCAAAAATGATTACCGTCCATGGCCGCACAAGAAGCCAGATGTACAGCGGATCTGCTGACTGGAAATTTGTAAAAAACGTTAAATCATCCGTGAATATTCCGGTTGTAGTTAACGGCGATATAGTTGATGAAGATACGGCCGTTATCGCTTTGAATGATTCTGGCGCAGACGGCGTTATGATTGGACGCGGAAGTCGTGGAAAGCCCTGGATTTTAAGTTATATCGCACACTTTCTGAAGACCGGCCATAAAAAACCTCAACCGGTTAATGACCAAGCATTAAAATACTTACAAGAATTTTTGATCGATTTTTTGGCTTTTTATGGGAATGAAGTTGCGGCGAAGCTTGCAAAAAAGCATATTTGCTGGTACATAAAGGGGATGAATGGCGCGGCTGAACTCCGCAGCAAAATAAATATGTCGTTTTCCATAAAAGCTATGTTGGATCTAGTCGAGGATTTCTTCGGCAAAAGCGGTAATTATGCCGAGTGATTTTTCGAAGATCTTGGAAAACAGGCTTAATGAATATTTTACCGAAACGTGTGGCGACAAAATCCCGTCCAATCTCTACGACCACATAATACACGAAGTCGAACAGGTTTTAATAAACAAAACGCTCGACTACGTCAATGGCAACCAAACAAAAGCCGCTAAAATTTTGGGGCTCAGCCGCAATACTTTGAGCGGTAAACTCAAGACCAGATAGATTGACTTGGGTCATATCGGAGTTTGGCTGCAGCCCAAAACCGATCAAAAGCCGGATCTGGGCGGTTTGCTTAATTTTGTGTTGAAACGAATACGCCGACACAGTAGATTCAGGCCTGTCTAAACTGCCGGACTAGCTCAGTTGGTAGAGCGGCTGATTTGTAATCAGTAGGTCGTTGGTTCGAATCCGACGTCCGGCACCAGTAGATTGGTTGAGCTTAGACGAGGGCTAAGCTTGTACTGGAAGAGTGAGATAGGGACTATATCTGACGATTAAGCGCTTTGAAGCAGCCCATTTCCGATAACAATAAAAATGCCGACATTTGCCACAGATCAAACATATGTTTTCTGAACGGCAGAAAGTCAAATTAAAACATGTAACCAAATGCGTGTCCGCCAGATAGGAAATATGAGGTGGATTCGCTGGATATGGATGATCTGCCTTGCATGATCTATGGCCGACCTCCAACCGTAGAAAATGAAAAAGATTGTTCTTGAAACTCTTATCGAAACATTTCAGACCTATTTGTTTATTTTGATATGCTTAAACTATTAAGAAATGCTTAAATTATTTTAGTAAGAGGTGATTTATGTGTAACGCTAAAGCAATTATGATTGTTGGAACTTGCCTGGCTGTTTTTAGTAATGAAGACGTCTTAAGCGCAAAATTGTCAGCAAAAGAAATAGCAGCTTTAAAAGCTCAGTTAAAGGCCGAGATTTTAGCCGAAATAAAAGCTGAGCAAGCCAAAGAAAAAGCAAAGCGTTTGGCTGAAAGCAAAGAACTCCCTCGATCCTCTTCGGCGGACAA